>JALREL010000079.1 GCA_023262005.1 Sphingorhabdus sp.
ATTCGCATCCGCCGTTTCGGTGCTTGCCTTTGGTACAGTGGTCATGACCACCGATTACTGGGCGCCCAATCGGGTGCTTGGTTACAGCCTCACACTCGCGCTCATTGTCATTCCGGCCTATTGCTCGACGCTGATCCGCAAGCTGTCGAAAGCGAAGGAAGAAGCCGAAGAGGCGAACCGTGCCAAAGGCTATTTCCTTGCGAGCGTAAGCCACGAATTGCGCACGCCGCTGAATGCGATCATCGGCTATGGTAATCATTTGCGCCAGATGTCGATGCCCAAGACCCAGCACGACATGGTCGAAGCCAGCGTCTTGGCCGGTGAACATCTGTTGCACCTGATCGATCAATTGATCCAGGTTGCCAAAAGCGACAGCAAGGCCGCCAAGGTGGTAATACGCCCCTTGCGCATCACGGAACTGCTGACCGAAATTCGGGATATCATGTTGGTCCGCGCAAAGGATAAATCGCTGGCCTTGCAGATCGCCGCCGAACCGATGAGCGACCAGAGCGTCGATGGCCCGGCAGACATCATCCGCAATATTTTGCTGAACCTTACCGGGAATGCGATCAAGTTCACCGAATCCGGAACCGTGTCGGTAAATGCCGGGCTACGCAGCAGCGACGATAAGACAATGTTGTGGTTCAGCGTGAGCGACACCGGCATCGGGATCGCCAGCGATGCGGTCAACAAAATATTCGAGCCGTTCCAGCAGGCAGACGACACCGTTATGAACCGCTTCGGTGGCACCGGCCTTGGCCTTGCCATCTGTAAGCAGCTTGTTACGCAAGTAGGCGGATCGATTTCCGTCGACAGCACCATCGGCCGAGGCAGCTGCTTCACCGTCGAAATTCCAGTGACCGCGATCGAAAACGAAGCCAGCAATGGCGAGGCGCTGGTCGAACAACCCGTCCGCATCCTGGCTTGTGGCATGTTCGAGCATGAATTGCTGGCCAAGGCACAGAATGCCGGCAATTACAGCGTCAAGGCTGTTACCTGCCGCAACGCGCAGGAACTGGAAAAGGCGGTTTCCCAGTTCGATCTTGCGGATTTCGATATTGCGATGATCGACGACCGCGTGGCACGTGCCTTTGGTTCTGATGCTGCCATTTGGCAAACCTTCGCAAATGCAGAGGTCGCAGCCGTCCTGGTATCCCACGATAAGGAACCTGACCTCGGCGAAATCGAACTGCGCGCCGCATTTGCGACGGTTATCCCCGCCGATGCGAGCTTTAGCCAGCTGCGCAGCGCCGTTCGGATCGGTTGTTCCTTTGCCCACAAGCCGCATTTTGATGCACGCAAGGCGCGGGCGCAAAACATGGTCGAGGCGAGCTACACTCCTCGGTCGGTGCTGGTGGCCGATGACAACCGCACCAACCGCAACATCCTGACCGCGATACTAGAGGCTGCTGGCCACAAGGTGACGCAGGTTTGCGACGGCGACGAAGTACTAGACATCCTCGAAAAGCAGCCGTTTGACATCCTCTTGCTCGATGTGAACATGCCGCGCTTGAATGGCATCGATGCTTGCCGCATGTGGCGTCAGATTGAGGGCAATCGGTTCCATCTGCCCATTATTGGCGTCACCGCCGACGCAACGTCAGAGACAGAAGCGCGCTGCCTGAGCGCCGGAATGGACATGCGTTTGACCAAACCGATAAATTCGGCGCTGCTGCTCGCCACCATCGAAAAATACTGCGCTCCTGTCGATGCGGCCGGTGCATTGCCCAGCAAGGAACAGGACCCGCTGAATATCGTTGTTCCGATCGAAGCTGCGGCCAAATCCGGCAACGAAGATGCTGCCATCAACCAGCAACATATTGACTATCTCAACTCGATAGGTGGCCAGGATTTCGTTGCCAGCATGTTTGAGGGCTTTCTGGAAGATTCGCTGGAGAGCAATGCCAGCATGGCAAAGGCTGTCGACCAACGTGACCCATCGCTCTTCCGATTTGCAGCGCACGCCTTCAAAAGTGCCGCCAACAATATCGGCGCCAACCAGCTTTCAAGCCTTTGTGGCCGATTGGAGAAAATCACCGAAGCCGAATTCAACGAAAAGGGCCGCATCTACCTTGTCCAGGTAGAGCGCGAGCTTGATCGCGTGAAAGCGGAATTGGGAGAGATCGCCGCCGTCGAACGACGTTCGGGAGCTGCCTAAACCGCAGTCAGGGTGCGACGGATGCGCCGCTCCTGCGCATCGGCAAGGCGTTCCATCTTCCGGACATCAGCCTCAGTCAAAGTCATCGCTGTCTCTGCCCAGACGGTGGTAATCCTCATCAATTCATCCAGTTCGACCGGATCGGCGGCACGGCGCGCACGATAGACCGCCCGTTCAGCTGCAAAGCGGTTGCGGTTGCGCTGGCAATAATCGACGATCGTTGCTTCGCCCTGCCCGTCCTCGGCAAGGATATCGACAATCCCGAGTTCGTATAACTCTTCGGCGGTGTGGATCTTGCCTTCAAGGATGAACTGTTCCGCCATTTTGCGGCCGACCCGGCGCAACAGGAAACTGTAAGCACCCATTCCTGGAAACAGGTTGAAGACAATCTCGGGCAATCCAAGCCGAGCGCTGCGTTCCGCAACCAGAATGTCGAATGCCAGCGCATGTTCAAAGCCGCCGCCAAGCGCGTCGCCTTGGACCAGTGCCATGGTAATGATCGGCGCGCCAAAAGCATTGGAATTGGCAAACTGCATCCGCACGCATGTCTCTGCATATTTGCGCATTGCGACGAGGTCGCGCGAACGGATGCACTCGGCAAAATGGCGCAGGTCGCCGCCTAAGTTATAGATACCCGGTGTCTTCGATCCGCAGACAAAATAGCGCAAATCATCGGGGCCGCCATTTGCGGGGCGGCCATAATTGTCCGAAATCCAGTCCTGAACCTCCTGCACTTCTGCGCCCAGGCTATAGGTATAGCTAGGGCGACCGCGCTGGTTCATGAAGCACCAGAAAATCTGGTCATGTTTGTCATGGCGAAGAATGATTTCGTCGAACTTGCGACCGATAATGGGCAGGCCAAACTGGTCCCCGCTACCGAAATTCGGTCGGGAATAATCAACAGTCATGCGCGACGAAATGTCGGACAAGGGGTTATAGCTAGCCATCTCGCTCCCAATGCGAATGATGCCTGGCCACCCCAACCGGCAAATCGTCCATAGCACAAATTGCCCACAAACAAGGGGAAAATAGCGTTCTGATCAGGCGAAGTCTGAAAATTTACGCAGCTCAAGCGCTGGCAAACGTTCCATGTTTGGACGATTTAGTTCAATTCCGCCATTGCATCGGTCAGGCTGGGGAAGTTCAGGCAGCACCGACGGATAAAATCATCGATGCGGCCCATATCTGCCAGTGGCAGCTCGGGTTCAGCCGGAAACAGCATATTCTGGTCGGGAAAAGTGCCATAACCGGCAAAGAGACAGTGCCATGACAAGGGAGCATAATATTTGGAAATGCCCTGCCGCTGCACCTCAACATCCAGTTCGCCGCCTTTGAACCAGCAAGTCATCAGCGCTTTCAACGAATCCGAGAGATTGTCGTGATTGGCATTGGCGCGCCAATATTCGCCGTCGCCCCGGGTATTCAGCCGGTAATGCGCAACAATATAGTCACGAATTCCGTCATAGCGCGCACCTATGCTGCGGTTGAATTCGTCACGGTTTACATCCGAGAAGCCGCCAGCCTCGAAGGCGTCAGCAAATCCTTCGACCGTTGCCTGCACGATATGCAGCGCGGTTGCTTCAAGTGGTTCAATAAAGCCCTGGCTTAGGCCGACGGCGAGGCAATTTGCGACCCAGCTATTGGCCACTCGCCCCACCTTCATCTTCAAATGCCGGGCCTCGACATCGGATTCGAGCATGCCCAGATGCTGGCGCAGTTCGGTCTCGGCTTGGTCGGCGCTGATATACTGGCTTGAATAAACATAGCCATTGCCGGCGCGATTGGTCAGCGGGATGTGCCAGGCCCAACCTGCCGAAAGCGCCGTTGCCTTGGTCTGGCACGTTATCCCCTCTGGATCATTCGGGGTGGGCATTGCGACGGCGCTGTCGTTGAACAGATTGTCCGAAAAGGAGAGAAATCGTTCGCCAAGCGCCTGTTGCATGATTGTGGAACGAAAGCCGCTGCAATCGACGAAGAAATCCGCCGTAACGGCCTCGCCATCCTCAAGTTGCAGCGCCGCGACCCGCCCGTTCGCATCGAGCTGCACCTCAACTACGGTGCGTGCGATATGATCTACATTGAGTTTGCCCGTCGCGTACCCGCGCAGGTAAGCGCCGACCAGATTGGCATCGAAATGATAGCCATAGCCGAGGTCGAAGGGGAAATTTTCATTGGGGATTGGGGCCAGTTTCAACTTCGCCAACTGGCTCGAAAGGAAAAACCGATCGGGATGGGCCCACACGTCACGCCCCGTGCGGCGCGCGCGGGTGTGAAAATAGAAATGCGGCACGGTGTGGTGATCAAGTTCGGTCTGGAAAGGGTGGAAATAGCTTTCAAAGCCCGGTTTGTTCGACCATCCGTGGAATGAAATCCCCGCCTTGTACGTCGCGTTGCAGGCAGGCATCCATTCGGCTTCGGCGATACCAAGCGTTTCAAAAAAAGCACGCAATTGCGGTGTGGAACCTTCGCCCACCCCGATTATTCCGATTTCAGGCGATTCAATAACGGTGATGCGGTGTTGCGGCCAACGTTTGCCCAGCAGGCACGCGGCCATCCAACCGGCTGTGCCGCCACCCATGATGCAAATGTGCAAAGCTTTGGTCGAGTTCATTTCGTCCGAGAAAGCAGGAAATCGAGCGGGATGTCCACCCTTTCGCGCCATGCGGCCTCGTTATGATCGGTGCCCTCGAAAACCCGGCTCGACCAGTTGCGATTGCGGCGCCAGCCCGCGGCTGCAAACAGCTTGTCCATGCGGCTGCTATAGGGCGCGTAGAAACTGTCGAGATTGACCGATCCGTGATCGGTGTAGAAACGGTTGGGGCCGGGACGCATGCGGCTTTGCTTCATCCATTTGTCGAATGCTGCAACGATTGCATCGCGATCGGCTTCACTCGCCTTGGTCGGATCGGCCAAAGGCCAGTGGATCGAGAGCGCAGCGGCATTTCCGAATATCTCGGGATATTCGCCCATAGCATAAAGCGAGATCAGGCCACCCATGCTTGATCCCATCAAGGATGTGGATTTGCGGTCGGTCTTCGTGCGGTAGCTTCGGTCGATATAGGGCTTCAGTTCTTCAACCAGGAAGCGCAGATAATTATCTGCCAACGAAGCGCCGCCATGGAGGCCTTCTATCCGCGCCCGCAAATCGGCGGGGAGGTTCGCCGCCACCTTCGCCGGCAGATACTCCCTGCCCCGCAAATCGGTGTTCCAGACGCCGATGATGATCGCCTGCTTCTTCCGGCCTGCCATGGCTTCGTCGACACCCCATTCCTTTCCGCCATATGCATAGCCGGGCTCGAACAGGTTTTGCCCGTCATGCATGTAGATCACGGGATAGCGTTTGCTGGACCCGTCATAATCGGGCGGCAGCAATATGCTGACATTGCGGGCCTTGACGAATGAAGAGGCGAAATTCTCTATCTTTACGATACGCGCATCGGCATCGGGCGCCGCCAGC
>JALREL010000178.1 GCA_023262005.1 Sphingorhabdus sp.
GCAGCGCATTGTCGGGCAGATATTCGAATAGAGTCGGCGGCGGTTCGCCGGGCAAGCGGCCGGTAAGGAAACGCGAATAATTCTCGATACCCGCGCAACTGCCCGTTGCCGCAATCATCTCGAGGTCGAAATTGGTCCGCTGCTCCAGCCGCTGCGCCTCCAATAGCCGCCCCTCGGCAACCAGTTCCTCAAGCCGATGGGCGAGCTCGAACTTGATCGCCTCCATCGCCTGCTTCATCGTCGGCCCCGGCGTCACATAGTGACTGTTCGCATAGACGCGCACCGCGTTCAGCTTTGCCCCCGCCTTGCCGGTCAGCGGATCGAACTCGACAATCTCCTCCACCTCGTCGCCAAACATGCTGATGCGCCAGGCCATGTCTTCATAGTGCGACGGGAAGAGTTCCAGATTGTCGCCGCGCACGCGGAAATTGCCGCGTGCAAAGGCTGCATCGTTGCGTTTGTATTGCAGTGCGACGAGTTTGCGGATCAACTCGCGCTGATCGATGCTCTCGCCAACCTTCAGATCGAAAATCATCGCCGAATAGGTTTCAACCGATCCGATACCATAAAGGCACGACACCGAAGCCACGATCAGCACATCGTCGCGCTCGAGGAGCGAACGGGTGGCCGAATGGCGCATCCGGTCGATCGCCTCATTCACGCTCGATTCCTTCTCGATATAGGTATCGCTGCGCGGCACATAGGCCTCTGGCTGGTAATAGTCGTAATAGCTGACGAAATATTCGACGGCATTTTCGGGGAAGAAGCTCTTGAACTCCCCATAAAGCTGCGCTGCGAGGATCTTGTTGGGCGCAAGCACCAGCGCGGGCCGCTGCAGCGACTCCACCACTTTTGCCATGGTGAAGGTCTTGCCCGATCCGGTGACGCCCAGCAGCACCTGGTTCTTTTCTCCTGTCAGCGCGGTTTCAACCAGTTCCTTAATCGCTGTCGGCTGATCGCCTGCAGGCTGGTAATCCGAAACCAGCTTGAACGGCTTCCCGCCCTCCACCTTGGGTGGGCGCGCCGGACGGTGCGGGGTGAAATTGCCGTCAGTCTCGGGCTCTTCGAGTCCCCGGCGGATGATGAGTTCGGACATGTTCGCTATATGTACTGTAATATGGTGCCGGACAAGGGGAGAGGTAAGATTGACCGATTGGCCGGCATGTTCTGCGCGCTATTTCTTGAAAAGCACGCGATCCTCAGGGCCAAAGCCCCAGCGCCAGATGATCCACAGATATACACCAAGGATCGCGGGGACGCCAAAGGCGAGTTCCGCCCATTCGGGAAGGCGGGTTGCACCTATGCCCACGATGATGGCAGCGGCAACGGCGGGCAGCAGGCTCCAGCGCCAGATGCTCAAAGGCTTGTCGAGCAGCTTGGCGAGCAGCACCGCCTTTGCCAGCGATGCCACACCCAGCGCCAGCATCAAGGCGCAGGCGACAGCGGCGGCCTGTGCCAGCCCTTCATATTGCGGCTTCAGACCGAGCATCGGCACCATCTCTATTAGTATCAGGCTTAGTACCACCTGCAGGGCCAGCATGCCCAGCGAGAGAAGGAGGTTGCGATGCCGCGCCATATAAACGAGCGCACTTTCGCTGACGACTGCGGTTGCCGCCGCCACTTCGGCGGCCAATAGGAAGGCCATCGCTGCAGTGCCCCCAACGAACTCTGGCCCAACCAGCCCCATCACCGCCTCACCCGGTATGCCGAGCGCGAGCGCAATTCCCGCCTGTGCAGCAATGATCCAGAAACCGACCTGTCCCACCTGCTTGGCAATCTCTCCATAGTTTTTTGCTTGCAGGTTGCGGGTGATGACGGGCCCCAGGATCGGATCGAAACTAGATTTCAGTTTTTGCGGCAGGCTGGCTACCTGCTGCGCGACATAATAGATACCGACCACCGCGGGGCTGGCGAACAGGCCGAGAATGGCGAGATCGAGCCGGCGGCTGCCCCATTCGATTGCGTCGGCGGCGGCGAGCGGCAGGTTGCGGCGGGCAAGCGCGTATAATTCGGATGGTCTTGGCTTCCATCCCCAAGGCAGCCCGTAACTGCGCACTAGAGGCCACATCGCTGCCAGCATCGCAGCGATGATCGAAACAACATAAGAGAGGATAAGGCCGTCGCGCGCCGAGTAGAAGAACAACGCACCTGCAGCGATGCTAATCGTCCACGGCTCGACTATCGCGCGCGCCCTTACGGTCGATGCGACATCGAAGCGATAGGCGAGCGCGGCGAGTGCGATGTCGGTCCAGACAATCGCAAAGATCGTGAGCGGCAGAAACCTATCGAGGCCATTCAGCTCGCTGTTCGGGAACATCAATTGCGGCAGGGCGATCAGAACCGCCGCTCCGATAGCAGATGCGAAAGTCGCAACCAGCATCGCATCGCCAACGACATGCGTGTCAGGCCGATCCTGCTTCGACAAGGCCTCGGCCAACCCGCGCCTAAGGCCGAGCGTTGCGAGCTGCGCGACAAATTCGACGATCAGAATCGCATAAGCAAAGCGGCCCAGCACCTCTGGCCCGTAAAGTCGCCCCGCGATGAACAGGAACGGGATACGCGCGGCAAGCCGCAGCACGAAGCCGAACACATTGGTCCGGCCGCCCTTGGCGAGCGCCTTCAGATCGGCTTCGTTCTGCGCCGTGGCTTCCGTGCCGGTATTGACTGTCATCCCCCTTCGGAACTGTTGGGCATAGTAACGCGGCCAGAGGCCGATGTCACCTTTCGGCCTTCAGCGGCCGGGAAAGCAATGTTTCGACGACTTGCCCAACGCTGGCGCTGCCGTCGAGCAATGCACAGACCGCCGCCACGATCGGCATTTCGACGCCTAGGCTGATCGCCGATTGCAGGAGGACAGGTGCAGTAAAGGCGCCCTCTGCGACGGTGCGCCGGTCTGCCATCAACTCGGTGGCAGACTTGCCCTGCCCCAACCCACGGCCCAGCGAAAAGTTCCGGCTGTTTTCGGAGCTGCATGTCAGCACCAGATCGCCCAGCCCCGATAACCCGGCCAAAGTTTCAGCCCTTGCCCCGCGTGCGAGGCCGTAACGCTGCATTTCTGCGAAGCCGCGCGCGATCAGCGCCGCCCGGGCATTCAGCCCCAGCCCCGCGCCATCCACCACGCCGCAGCCAATGGCGAGCACATTCTTCACCGCCCCGCCAATCTCTGCCCCCACGACATCGTCGGACCAATAGGGTCGGAAGGCGGGCGTTGCGACCAGCCGCACCAGCACCTTGCCCAAGGCTTCACTTTCGCAAGCCAATGTGATTGCCGTCGGTTTGCCTGCTGCCACTTCATGCGCAAAAGTCGGGCCCGAAAGCACCGCGAGCGGATTTTGTGGACGCAATTCAGACACGATTTCGGAGACCAGCAATTGCGTGCCGGCCTCTATGCCCTTTGCACATAGCAAGAACGGCGCATCGGTTTGCGGCAGGGATTGCAGCGTAGAGCGCAAATGCTGTGCGGGCGTGACCAGCAACAACGCCGAACAGCCGGCCATTTCGGCTATGTCTCCGGTCGCTCGGATATGTGCAGGCAAGTCGAGATTGGGCAGGTAAAGCGGATTGCCCCTGCCGCTGTTGACCGCATCGACCACTTCGGGTTCGAGCGCCCACAACAAGACGCTGTCATGGTTTTGCGCCATCACACTGGCCAGCGCTGTGCCCCATGCGCCTGCGCCAATGATACCGATGGATTGGCCGGTCATGCCTTCACTCCTGCCCCGCGCACTGCTTCCGCATCGGGATCGAGTGGCCAGCGCGGGCGGGCGGCGATATCGAGCGGGTCGGTCAAGCCAGCAGCAAAGCGCTCCACCCCCGCCCAGGCGATCATCGCGCCATTATCGGTGCACAACCAGTGCGGAGGTGCGACAAAGCGCATGCCATAACGTTCTGCCACGCGCTGCAGCATCGCACGGATGGCTTCGTTCGCGGCCACGCCGCCAGCGACCACCAGCGCGCCGATCGGTTCGATCCGCGACAGGCTGTATTCTAGCCTGTCCTCAAGGCAATCGACCACTGCCTGCTGGAAGGAGGCGGCGATATCCTCGGGCTTGTACGATCCTGCCTCATGCGCACGCAGCACGGCGCTTTTCAGCCCTGCAAAGCTGAAATGCGGTTCATCGGCACCTTTGAGCGGCCGGGGCAACGGTACCGCTCTGGCATCGCCCTGCTTAGCGGCTTTCTCGACCGCCGGGCCACCAGGAAAACCAAGGCCCAATATCTTGGCGCTTTTGTCGAATGCCTCGCCCACCGCATCGTCGATGGTTGTGGCCAGCCGGTCATAATCACCGACGCCGTTGACGCGAAGCAGCTGGCAATGCCCGCCGGAAACGAGCAGCAGCAAATAGGGAAATTCGAGATCCGGGTCGACCAGCCGTGGCGAAAGTGCATGGCCTTCCAGATGGTTGACCGCAATCAGCGGCTTGTTCGCGGCCATGGCGAGCGCCTTCGCAGTCACCAAACCGACCATCACCCCGCCAATCAACCCCGGCCCTGCGGTGGCGGCAATCGCATCGACATCCTTCAGTGTCATACCCGCATCGGCAAGCGCGGTTTCGACCAAGGGCGTCATCAGTTCGGCATGCGCCCGCGCGGCGATTTCCGGCACCACGCCGCCAAAAGCGCGGTGGTGATCCTCTTGCCCCGCCAGCGCGTGGCTCAATATCGTGCGGTCGGAACGCACCAATGCCGCTGCGGTTTCGTCGCAACTCGATTCAAGGCCCAAAATCACTGCCATCGGCTTCCCCTTAGGGATGTGCCCCGCTATGGACAAGCCGCATGACCCCTAGCGCCACTTCTCCGCTTCGCATCGGCACCCGTTCCTCACCGCTTGCTATGGCGCAAGCGGAAATGACCAAGGCGGCATTGCTGGCTGCACATGGGTGGGATGATGCGGCGGTCATCCTCGTCCCGATGCTGTCAAGCGGCGACAAGGTGCAGGATCGCCCGCTCGCCGAAATCGGTGGCAAAGCGTTGTGGACCAAGGAGCTCGAGCGAGCGCTGCTCGACCGCGAAATCGACATTGCGGTGCATTCGATGAAGGATGTCGAAACGATCCGTGCGGATGCTTTCCGCATTGCCGCGATGCTGCCGCGGGCCGATGTGCGTGATCGGTTGATCGGAGCAGACAGCATTGCTGCGCTTCCCAAGGGCGCAAAGGTGGGCACATCAAGCCCGCGCCGCGCCGCGCAGTTGAAGGCGCTGCGGCCCGATCTTGTTACCGAAAGTATTCGGGGCAATGTCGCAACGCGCCTGTCCAAAGTCGCCAATGGCGAATTTGATGCAACGCTGCTCGCCGCAGCCGGCCTTGAGCGGCTGGGACAATCGACGGTGGGCGTAGCGATAGCGAGCGAAGAAATGCTACCGGCCGCCTCCCAAGGTGCCATTGGCATTGATTGCCTTGCCGACCGTCCGGATGTTGCCGCTTTGCTGGGGCCGGTCAACCACCAGCCGACCTTTGATTGTGTGATGGCAGAGCGGGCATTTCTCGAGGCGCTGGGCGGCACCTGCCATTCACCGGTGGCTGCTCAGGCGACATGGGATGGCTCATTGCTCAATCTGACAGGGGAAATCCTTCGCGATGATGGCAGCGAGCGGCAAAAGGGCCAAACCAGTTGCCTTCCCGGCGATCACAAAGCACCGGCCGAGCTGGCGCGCAGCCTGTTGGAAGCTGCATCGCCCGAACTTCGGGCTTTGTTCCAGGCATGAAAATCCTCATCATACGCCCGCAACCGGGCAATGATGCCAGCGCGGCGCGCGCTCAAAAGGCAGGCCACACACCAATCCAGCTGCCTTTTTTCGAAGTTCGCGCGCGAGATTGGGATGCGCCCGATCCGGCGCAGTTTGATGCTCTGCTGATCACCAGCGCCAATGCCGTGCGCCATGCGGGCAATCAACTGGATGCCTTCGCCGCGCTGCCCGTGCATGCCGTCGGCAAAAATAGCGCGGATGCCGTTCGGGCAGTAGGCCTCGATCTCGCCTCCACGGGTAGCAATGGCGCTGAACTGGCGATCGAAAACGCGCGCGAGGCAGGACATCGGCGTTTGCTTTGGCTGGCGGGCGAAGATCAGATAACATTCGCAGTTCCCGCAGAGATGCATATCGAAACGCGCGTCGTTTACGCTGCAGATCCCATCGAACTTGGTGAGGATACGCAGCAAATGGTTTTACAAGCGGATGTCGTTGCCCTTCATTCCGCACGGGCGGCGGAGCATTTCGCCCATTTTGTCGATGCGGCGGGCCTGGATCGCAGCAGCATAGCTTTGGCTGCCTTTTCCCAAGGAATCGCGGATGCAGCGGGACATGGTTGGCGCGCGATTGCGGTTGCCGAGCGGCCCGAGGATCAAGCGCTGTTGTCGGCAGCGCACACGCTCGTTAGGATAGCGTCATAAACAGGTCGCAAGGGGAATGGGTTTGAACTGGCGAGCAGGCGTCGCGCTTTCGATTCTGGCATTTGTCGGCGGTGGTCTTGCGATTGGTTGGCTGTCGTCGTCGGGCATAACACCTTGGGAGACCGCCGCGCCACCGGCACCTGCGGTAACCGAGCTGGCCGACGAAGCCGCGCCCCCGCCGGCCAATACGATGATGACGACTACGGTCGCCCCACAAATCCTCCAGCCGATTGCAGATTCAGCCCGCACCGAAGCAATGCTCGTTGCCATCGGGGCCCGCCGCGCGATTGCAATGGGTGCACCGCTGGGGGATCTGAATCCCCGGCTCGACGCCGCATTCGGGAAGACACAGCCGCAAGCGCTGAGCCGGATCCGGGCAGCCGAAAAAGAGGGACTGACCCCGGTGAAGCTGGCAACCGAATTCGATACAATCGCCGAGAGCCTGACCGAAGACCGCGTCCTAACCTGGGATCGAATGCAGCGCGAAGTCGCAAGCCTGTTTGTGCTTCGCAAATCAGACAGCGCCAAACCGACACATGATGCGCAGTTGCAACGCATCCGTGACCTAGTGCTGACAGGCAATATCGACACCGCCATCAAATTGGTTGCACCGTTGCCGGGCGCAGCCAAGGCGGAAGGTTGGTTGCTAAAGGCACGCCGGTATCGCGATGCACAGCTGGCACTCGATTCGCTGGAAAAATATGCCATGGCCTTGCCTGTGGCGGCACAGCCCGTGCTTGCGCCGGTTCCTTCGCAGGTTCCGCCCGCTCCTGCAGAGACCGAGTGAACGAACAGCCGCCTGCTTTGCCACTGCTGCTGCGTGAGGCAGGTTCATTCGCCTATATGCGGCTTCGCGCCAGCTTCGCCCCGCGTGTAAAATTCCCCGTCAGCGGCGATGGCAGGACCATCATCGTCTTTCCCGGCTTCATGGCATCCGACAGGACTACATCGCGGTTACGCCGATCTTTGAAAGCGGCAGGATTCGATGTCCATGGTTGGGGATTAGGGCGAAATCGGGGTATCCGTGCCGATACGCTTGAGAAAGTCGAGCGACAGATAAAGCGACGAGCGCTGAATGGGCCCGTCACACTGGTTGGGTGGAGCCTTGGCGGGCTGGTGGCGCGCGAATATGCGAAGCGCTTCCCCGATCAGATTGCCCGGGTCATCACTTTGGGCAGCCCCTTTTCGGGTAGCCCGCGGGCGAACAATGCCTGGCGCGTGTATGAACTGGTCGCTCAGCACAAGGTCGATGCGCCGCCGATCGACACCATTTTGTCGGAAAAGCCGCCGGTGAAGACAATCGCATTCTGGTCCGCCAATGATGGGGTTGTCGCTCCGCATTCGGCCCGGGGCCTCGATGGCGAACGCGATCAGGCCACCGAGCTGGATTGCACCCATATGGCGTTTGTTGCCGATCCCGATGCGATCCATGCAATCACCATGGCGATAATGGCGGATTAGCGCCCGACAGCTTGGGCGGCCTCGGCAACATTATCGCTGAAAAATCCGTCAATGCCCGCGTCCAGAAACGCCTTTATTTCAGTCACCAGATCGCCATGCGCCGCAGGGTTGATTCCGCTCTTTTGGGCAAGCGGCAGGAAATAATTTTCGCGTCTGAATGTCCAGACATGGACATCAAGGCCAGCCGCATGCGCATCGGCGACAAGCTGGGTTGGACCATCGAGGTTGCCCAATATCGTTCTTGGAATAACCATCGCCTTTTCGACACCAATCCCGTCGGCATAGGCGGCAATCGCCTGCAGCCCTTCGCGCGTGGCCATTTCCACATAGCGGACTGACGGATCGTCAGCCGGTCCATCATCTTTGGACATCAGCTGGATAAGCCGCAGCTTGGTCTTTCCGCGAAGTGCCTTCAAATTGTCGACTTCAAAGCTCTGGATGAAAAGCGGATCGTCTTTTTCCACATATCCATGCTTTTCGAGCATAGCGAGCAGGGGTGCCTTATGCGGCAACCCGATCGATGCGAAATAGCTGGGATGCTTGGTTTCGGGATAGATGCCGATGCGCCGACCGGTCTCTTTTTCCTTGGCCTTTGTGAGCAGGATAATTTCTTCAAAAGTCGGGATTTCGAACGCGCCGTCATAAGCAGTGTTGGCCTTGCGCAGCAGCGGCAACCGTTCCTTCGCGCGCAATGTCTTCAACTCGGCGAGGGTGAAATCCTCGGTGAACCAGCCGGTCATTTTCTGGCCATCTATCATCTTGGTCGCCTTGCGGTCTGCAAACTGAGGCTTGTCGGCGACATCGGTGGTTTCGGAAATCTCATTTTCGTGCCGCGCCACGAGCACACCATCCTTGGTGAGCACCAGATCGGGTTCGATGAAATCAGCACCCTGCTCTATCGCGAGCGCATAGCTGGCGATGGTATGCTCAGGCCTTTCCCCGCTCGCTCCGCGATGGGCGATGATGATCGGATCCTTTGCCATGGATGATTTTCCTTCATGGGCCGTGCTGCTCGTACAAGCGGACAGTGCCAAGACGATAGAAAGCAGCAAGCGGATTTTCATTCACGCACCGAGATTGAGATGGGGGTGCGCGCTTCATCGAGCTGAATTGTTACATCCGCGCGACTGGGCATCTCTTCCATGATCCAGCGCGTCAATCGCTCATAATGGGCGATGAAGCGGGCGACCTGTTCGTCGGTCATCGCGGCGGCGGCGCGTTGTGCTCCGTCTTGCGCCTGGTAGGCATGTTCCTGCTCGCAGCGCCATGTATGAACGATTTCAAACGAGGGTGGACGCAGATAAGCGAGCCGGTCTAACCGCGCGAACAATTCGGCGGTTTCGCCGCCCAGATGGGCATTCCAATAACGGCGCCAGATACCGTGAGGATCATCCACGCGCTCGAGTTCGTTGACCGGTTGCGCCAGCAGGTCAGCCGGAACGGGCATGGCGCCAACGCACCAGCCTTCGAAAAGCAACAGGTCGCATGGCCCCTCAAGCAATGGCCAATCGCGTGACGATAGCGGCTCGTCGGCGCGTTTGTCGAAACGCGGCAGCATTACCGGCACACCGCGTTTCACTGCATCCAAAGTTACAATCCCGATTGCGGTGTCGTGCGTCCCCGGCGGCCCGCGCGTTGCAAATAGGGGGTGCGCCTGCTCCGCCATCCCTGCACGCACCGTCCGCCCAAGATAGAGGTCGTCGAGCGAAAGCACGCCCACCTTCAATCCCTGCGCGATGAAATGCTCCGCCAATTGCGCAGAGGCAGTCGATTTTCCCGACGCCTGCGTGCCACACAGCCCGACGATCAGGGGCTGGCCTGGGGTCAGCCAGCGCTCAATCGACGCGGCCAAAGCGGTCGAAATGGGGTTCATACCCCGAACGCAGCTTCCCATTCGGGTGCCTTGAACCCGACCAATAACCCGCCCGGATATTCAAGCACCGGCCGTTTGATCATGCTTGGCTGCTCCAGCATCAGTGCAATTGCCTTACCCTCATCCAGATTGGTCTTGGCTTCATCGGGCAGTTTCTTGAAGGTCGTACCCGCGCGGTTGAGAATCGCCTCCCATCCCTTCGCTGCACACCATGCCTTCAGCTTCGCTGCATCCGCTCCGGCCTTTTTATAATCGTGGAAGCTATAGGCGATTCCCTTGCCATCCAGCCAGACGCGGGCCTTTTTCACTGTGTCGCAATTGGGGATGCCGTAAAATATGATGCTCATTTGACTGTCCTTGCTATCATCTGCTGCTCTAGCGGATGGATATGGGGAGGCAAGCATGAGGGTGCATATCGGTTGGGCAATGGTGCTCGCGTTGTTAACGGCGGTCGGCGGATACGCGGCGGCTAAGCCGACAAAGACACCCAAGGGTTATATCGTCGCCGAAGTTCAGATCACCGATGCCGAAGCCTATAAAACTTATGTACCGGGTGCGACGGCGACCGTCGCCAAATTTGGTGGCAAGTATCTGGTGCGGGGCGGACGGGTCGAGCAACTTGAGGGGCCACCGCCTGCCGGACGTTTTGTGATTGTCGAATATCCCAGTTTTGAGGCAGCGCGTGCCTTTTACCACTCGGCAGACTATCAGGCAGTCGCTCCGATCCGGCGAAAGGCGTCAATCTCGCGCTTCTGGGTCGCCGAGGGGTTGCCTGCCACCAAATAGGCTTCGGCTTTCCCAATGGTACGCCATGGTCTATGCGCCGCGCATGGCAAACCAAGGCATCCTAATCCTCACCACTGGCGGCACGATCGACAAAAATTATTTCGACGCGCTGTCCGAATATCAGATTGTCGATAGTGGCATTCCAGCGCTGCTTGATGAAGCCCGCGTCGCCTTGCCCTATCGACTGGTCGAGTTGATGCGCAAGGACAGCCTGGAGCTGACCGATGCCGACCGCGCGCTGATCGCAGCAGCAGCCCGCGAGGCCCCCGAAACCCGAATCGTCGTCACGCACGGCACCGACACCATGACCGAAACAGCCAAGCTGCTGGCGGCCGAAGTACCCGGCAAGACCATCTGCCTGACAGGGGCCTTGAGCCCTGCGCGTTTTGCCGAAACCGATGCCAATTTCAACCTAGGCATGGCGATCGCCACCGTCCAGGTTGCACAGCCGGGCGTCTGGATCGCCATGAGCGGGCAGGTGTTTGATGGATTGAAAGTGCGGAAGGACCGCGAGGCTGGGAAGTTTGTTGCGCTCTAGCCGCGCCGCTGGTGCCACCAGCGATAGGCCAGCCAAGCCGCAAGCGGCAATCCGACTGCCCCCACCAGCCCCAAAGTGCCAGACTGGGTCGACATTGCAGCGGCACCGATCCCGGCAAAGACAAAAGCTACTGCGAGGTTTGCCAGACCCGTGAGCAGCAGGAACAGGCGAAAAGGCATGGCAGACATTCCCGCCGCTAAAGTCGCCAATTCGGCAAATACCGGAACCGGGCGCGACAAGATCAGCACCAACGGCCCGAGACCCTTTGCAAAGCGATGCGCGCGCGCAAGTTCCTCTTCACCAAGCAGCCTTCGGGCAAGCGGGCGGGCGGCCAAGGCACCGGCGCCATAGCCCATCAGGCTTGCCGCCATCAGCCCGGTCCAGATAACCGCCATGCCAAGGTAGAAACCGAATATCGCCCCTGCCAATGTATTGGTGACACCATTGGGAACGGGAAGGAAGATGTCCAGCGCCAACGCGAGGATGATCAGCACCGCCACCAAGACCGGGTTATCCTCTGCCTTTGCGACTGCGGCATTGGCAATCCCCTCGATCTGGTCAGCAAAGGCCAGCGGTACGATCAGGACGAAGATCGCAACAGTCGTGAGCCCCAGCCACTGACCAATCCGCCCTCGGCCCATCAGCCGTCCAGCCTCTTGCCGAGTGTGATTACGTCCTGCTGCTCATATCCGATGGCCGAATAAAATCCGCGCGCGCCCTCATTGTCGCCGCGCACCATCAGGCGGATCGCAACGCAACCTTTGGCCCTCAACCAATCTTCCGCTGTTGCCATCAAGGTCCTGCCAAGGCCGCTGCCGCGCTGGTCATTTGCAACGGCCAGATAATAGACCCAACCGCGATGCCCATCAAAACCGACCATTGCAGTGCCCGAAAGATCGTTGCCGTCGCGGGCGATCAGGATGGCGGAGGTCGGATTGGAAAGCGCGGTATCGAAATCGCAGGCGGGATCATTCCACGGCCGGGTCAGCCCCGCCGCGTGCCACAAGGCTATCACAGCGTCACGGTCAGCGACGCTGGCGGCCTCGACGCTTACTCCCATTCAATCGTTCCAGGCGGCTTCGACGTATAGTCGTAAACCACGCGGTTGATGCCCTTAACCTCGTTGATGATCCGCGTGGCTACGCGGCTCAGGAAGGCAGCGTCGAAGGGGTAGATATCGGCGGTCATGCCATCGACGCTGGTAACCGCCCGCAGTGCACATACGCTATCATAAGTACGGCTGTCGCCCATCACACCGACAGTGCGGACGGGGAGGAGCACGGCAAATGCCTGCCAGATCGCATCGTACAATCCGGCGTTGCGGATTTCTTCCAGATAGACCGCATCGGCCTTACGCAATATGTCGCAGCGTTCCTTGGTCACTTCGCCAGGGATGCGGATGGCAAGGCCGGGCCCCGGAAAGGGATGGCGACCGACAAACTGGTCGTTGAGGCCCAGTTCGCGGCCCAGTGCGCGCACCTCATCCTTGAAGAGTTCGCGTAGCGGCTCGACCAGCTTCATATTCATCCGCTCGGGAAGGCCGCCGACATTATGGTGCGACTTGATCGTCACCGAAGGCCCGCCCGAGAAGCTGACGCTTTCGATCACGTCAGGATATAGCGTGCCCTGGGCCAGGAACTCGGCGCCGTCGATGCCGCTGGCATAGCGCTGGAACACGTCGATGAACAGCCGCCCGATGGTCTTGCGCTTCACCTCCGGGTCCGAGACGCCTTCCAGCGCGCCGAGGAAAAGGTCGGACTCGTCCGCATGGATCAGCGGCATGTTGTAATGATCGCGGAACATGGTGACGACCTGTTCCGCCTCGCCC
>JALREL010000190.1 GCA_023262005.1 Sphingorhabdus sp.
TGCTCGCGTGCGCCGCGCTGCGCTGCGTCGGCGGCCAGTTCCAGGGCCGGCTGCTGTTCCGCAACGACGACGAGCGCGCCCGCGCGCGCAAATGGGGCATCGAGGATCTCGACAAGATTTACGATCTTGAGGAACTGGCCAAAGGCGACTGCATCTTTGCAGCGACCGGCGTGACCAGCGGTTCCCTACTCGAAGGCGTAAAGCGTACCCGCGATGGCAAGATCACGACGGAAAGCGTCGTGATGCGCGCCTCGTCGGGCACCGTGCGCTGGGTGAAGAGCGAGCACCGCCGCGCTTAATCGGCGCTAGAAAACCCCTAACGCCAATCCCTCAGCCATGGCTGCGCCCAATTCGACAGCCGTGGTGAG
Source organism: Sphingorhabdus sp. (assembly GCA_023262005.1). Taxonomy (GTDB): domain Bacteria; phylum Pseudomonadota; class Alphaproteobacteria; order Sphingomonadales; family Sphingomonadaceae; genus Sphingorhabdus_B; species Sphingorhabdus_B buctiana. The sequence continues at coordinate 369 of JALREL010000190.1, forward strand.
GTCGGCTTCGCTGATCGTTTTGGGTGCCAGGATTTCTTCGGGCGTTTGCGCGTGGGTGCAAACGATCAGGCTATCAGCGATGCGTTTCAGCCGCCAGCCGGTCGCGATGCGCTCTGCCTGGCGGACGGCGTTGCTTCCATCCGATCCCGCGCATACCAGCAGCGCATAAGGCCGCCCTTCGATCTGCCCAAGGCAGGAATAATAACTGCGGTCAAAAAACGCCTTCATCACCCCGCTGATTGCAGCGAGGTTTTCTGGAAAGGCGAAGATATAGCCATCAGCTTCGAGCAGCGTTTGTGGGCTGGCATCATCGGCGTGCAGTAACAGCGTTTCAACACCAGACGCATTTGCCGCTCCCGACGCTGCAGCTTCGGCCAGCGCCTTTGATCCGCCCGTCATACTGTGCCAGATGATGGCGAGCCGTTTCATGTGGATGGAGCCTCGGCGAGGCGCGGAATTTCCGTAATTGCGGGTTCGTGGCCCCATCCTGCAAGCGCCTTGACCAGATCGCTTCCGGCAAGCCCCAGCGATGCAGTGTTGCGCAGCGGATGCACCCAAACGGTTGCCGCATCGGCAAGCTCAGAATCGAGTACGACTCGCACTTCGCCGCTTGTGTCATTCATTGTACCCAGCGGAGTCACCGATCCGGGCGTCAGCGCCAACAGGCGCAGCAGGTCCTCGGCCTTGGCAAAGCTCAGGCGTTTTGATCCGATTGCGACCGGCAGGGATTTAAGGTCAACGCGAATTTCCCCGGGCACGGTCACCAACCAGAATTGGCCGCCATTATCCTTGAGGAACAGGTTTTTGGTATGTGCGCCGGGCAGGCTGGCATTGAGCTCCCGGCTTTCATCAACAGTGAACACGGCATGGTGTTCGACTACTCTGAATGCAATGCCGCGCGCCTCCAGCTCGGCATAGAGGCGCGCTTCATTGTCCAATTTTTAGCCCCGGTGCAAAGCGCAGAGCTTGTTGCCGGTCGGGTCACGCAAATAAGCGAGATAGAGGCGGCCAAAACCGCCTTCGCGCCAGCCCGGCGGGTCTTCGATCGCCTTGCCGCCATTGGCAACGCCAGCTGCATGCCAAGCGTCGGCCTGCTCGGGCGTCATCGCAAAGCCGATTGTGCCACCATTGGCGCCGCAAGCGGGCTCACCATTGATCGGTGGTGTCACAATAAAAAGCCCACCATTGTGCATGTAAATCAGTCGACCATTGTCATCGGTAATGGCGGGATTGCCTCCAAAAGCCGCGAAGGTCGCGTCATAAAATTTCTTGGCTGCGGCAATATCGTCCGCACCCACCATAACATGGCTAAACATAGTCTCTCTCCTTGGTTGAAATTCTAGAAAACCACGACGCTACGGATGCTCTTGCCCGCATGCATCAAGTCGAAGGCAGTATTGATCTCCTCGAGACCCATGACATGGGTGATCATCGGGTCGATCTCAATTTTTCCGTTCATATACATGTCGACGATCTTGGGAACGTCGGTGCGGCCTTTGGCACCGCCGAACGCAGTGCCGCGCCAGTTGCGCCCGGTGACGAGCTGAAACGGGCGTGTGGCAATCTCCTTGCCCGCCTCGGCAACCCCGATGATTATGCTGGTGCCCCAGCCGCGATGGCAGGCTTCGAGCGCGATGCGCATAACTTCGGTATTGCCGGTGGCGTCAAAGGTATAATCCGCGCCACCGTCGGTCATCTCGACAATCTTGGCGACCACGTCCTCGCGGCTCATGCCCTTGGAGTTAAGGAACGCCGTCATACCGAATTTGCGACCCCATTCCTCGCGATCGGGGTTGATGTCGACGCCAATGATCATGTTGGCACCGGCAAGCCGCGCACCCTGGATGACGTTGAGGCCGATACCGCCAAGCCCGAAGACTACGACATTGTCGCCCACTTGTACCTTGGCGGTGTTGATGACGGCGCCAACACCGGTGGTCACGCCGCAACCGATATAGCAGCTCGTCTGGAACGGCGCGTCTTCGCGGATCTTGGCAACCGCGATTTCGGGCAGCACGGTGAAGTTCGAAAAGGTTGAGCAGCCCATATAATGATAGATTGGTTGGCCCTTATAGCTGAAGCGCGTAGTGCCATCGGGCATCAGCCCCTTGCCCTGCGTCGCGCGGATCGCGGTGCACAGGTTG
>JALREL010000196.1 GCA_023262005.1 Sphingorhabdus sp.
GGAAAGCGGCCTTCGAGGACCTTGGCGGCGGTGACGCCCTTGATGCCGCCGGCGTAGCCGGTGTGGCGATAATAAACCTTGTCGCCCAGCTTCTTGCCGGTGAACTTCACCTTGTCGGCATTGATGACGATGACATGGTCACCGCAATCAACGTGCGGGGTGTAGCTCGGCTTGTGCTTGCCGCGCAGGATATTGGCGATAATCGTCGCAACGCGGCCGACAACCAGACCATTGGCATCAATGATGTGCCAATCTTTCTGGACGTCCTGCGGGCGGATCGACTTCGTGACTTTGGACAGCGTTTTCATGGCTGCTGTTCGAACCTCCGATAGGGATTTGGTGCCAAAGGGAATCGAATCCCCTTCAGCGGACGGGCGCTATTGGCTTGGCGCGCGCCGATAGTCAAGCAAATGCATGGGTTTTCGGGCGGGTAAAATAATACCCTACCGCTTGGTTTCGGCTTTTGCCCACTCCACAAAGGGTGCGTGCGCGGCTGAAACTGGCCAGGCCAAAACAGCGGGCACATCATAGCGATGCAGCTGTGCAATGCGATCAATCGCCGCCTGTTGCAGGTCCGCCCGGGTCTTGAACAGCACGGGATGTTCTTCGCTGGTCTCTATCTCGCCCTGCCAGCGATAATGCGAAATTACTGGTGCGAGTCGGTTGGTACAGGCGACCAGTCCTTCCTCAAGCAGCGTCCGGCAACAGTCATGCGCCTCGCCAGCACTGGGGAACAGGGCATAGACAATCGCCAATTCCGTCATTTTGGTCCGTCAGTTTCTTTCCATCCCAGCCGGTGCGCACCCCAAACGGTGGAAGCGACCACCAGCGCGCCCACCGCCTGGTGCATAACGGCCAACACAATGTTCATATTGGTCATTACCGTTGCAATCCCTAACAAAATCTGCGTCCCGAATGCTGAATGGATGGCGATCGAAGCAGACCGTGCGCCGGCCTTTTTGAGGCGCCGCGCCATGATGACGAGCGCAGCCACAGCCACCCATGCCCACCAGCGATGGATGAAGTGGGTCAGGAAAGGATCATGGGTCAGCGCGAACCACGCTCCTTGGCTCCAATCCACGCCTTCGGGATAGAGCTTGCCATTCATCAAAGGCCAGCTGTTTGAGACATAGCCGGCATTGAGGCCAGCCACCCAAGCGCCGAACAGCAGCTGGATGAACAGGATCAGCAATATGGTTAAGCTGAAGCCGGTCAAGCGGGCCGGTTTGTTGGCGCCGGTGCGGGCGAGGTGCCGCAAGTCAAGCGCGGTCCAGATCAAACCGCCCATGATGAACAGGGCCGTCAAAAGGTGTACCGCAAGACGATAATGGCTGACATCAGTACGCTCGCTAAGGCCGGATGATACCATCCACCAACCAATGGTTCCTTGTAGCGCACCCAAAGCCAGCAGCGCAAACAAACGGCCTTTATAGCCTTGCGGGATTTGCTGCTTCATCCAATACCAAGCAAGTGGCACAGCGAAGGCCAGCCCGATCACGCGGCCCAGCAGGCGATGGACCCATTCCCAGAAATAGATGAATTTGAACTCGGCCAGCGTCATTCCGGCGGGGCCGTTGATCTCCAGATATTCGGGGATCTGTTTGTACTTTTCAAATTCCGACATCCATTGCGCTTCGTTCAGCGGGGGTAGGGCGCCGGTCACGGGTTTCCATTCGGTAATTGAAAGCCCGGATTCGGTGAGCCGGGTGATCCCGCCGACAATCACCATCAGGAATACAAGAGTGGCAACGGCGATCAGCCAATTGGCCAGTTTCAGGGGTGCGCCAACGCTGAAAGACGCAGGGGGAGAAGCGTGCTGCATGGGCGCGATATGATTGTCACACGCTGACAAAGCAATAGAGGGTTTCGCATAGGTATGCGCGATTTTTTTCGGTTTCCTGCACAAGGCCTTAGCTCGCATTTACAAGTGTTTACAGTGTTGCGGGATGGCAAAAGCAAATAAAATACGCTAAAAGCGTAATTATATAACGCACCTTAGAAATCATATTTTCAAGCGCTGCAATGATTTACGCAATTTTTGGATGTGACAATGAGCGGCATGGCAGGCGGCTCGCTTTCAAGCGCGCCACAAGGAAAAGTCATAGATTTCGAGCATGCAGAGCTGCGGCGCGTGCCTTTTCAGGATTCGCTGTATCTTTGGGTGCGCGCGAAGATTGGCGATGGCTTTGAAATGCGCCTTGCGCCGCGTGTTTATCATGAACGGCCGGACTTTTGGGGGATTGAGGTTGTCGCCTTCACGCCGACCGGAATGCGCGATTTTTCGGATTCGACGGCTATGGCGGGTTTGACGGAACGATCGGTGCCGCTCGCAGGGATTACAGGAGTACGCGGCGTCAATGTCATCGGCGCCAGCCAGACGCTCCAGATCGAGATCGACAACGGGTCCTTATAGGGTCGCACCCCGTTGTCATGGGGAAGGGGCGGACTGGTTGCCATGCAAATGGCTGCACCTCAATTCAGGTCCGCCCCTGAACCCAGTTCTATCGACCCACCGCTTCTGCAACGATCGCTGGCGTCAAAATTTGTGGCAGTTCAAGCGCCTCGCCGTTCGCCGGATAAAAAAGGTAAAGCGGAACACCTGATCGGCCATGATCGGCAAGGAAACGGGCAATAGCGGCGTCGCGGCGGGTGAAATCCCCAACCATGACCGTGATGCCTTTATCGCGGAACAGCGCGATGGTTTCTTCACGATTGATAGCCGCGGCTTCGTTGACCTTACAGGTCACGCACCAGTCAGCAGTGAAGTAGAGGAATACCGGGGTACCGCGTGCGCGCAGTTCTGCCAGTTCACCCGCGTCGAATTTCACCGCCCCCGGAAAGTCGCCCTCCGACGACTTGGCCTGGCTCGGCGCATCAGGAAGCAAAGCATTACCCCCGGCGATCAAACCGCCTGCACCTAGCACCAGCAGCAACGGTGCGTAACGAAGCCGACCGCTGGTGAAACGATAAGCGCCCAGTAACAATAGCATGAAAATGGCTGCGAACAGGCCGACCCATAGACCTTCGGCTCCTGCAAGTCGCGAAAGCAGCCACAATAAAGCCAAGGCTGTAAGCCCTATCGGTACCGCCATCCATTTGCGGAATCGATCGAGCCAGGGCCCTGGTTTTGGCAACATCCCGCGAAGCGCTGGGACGAAGGCGATCAACAGGAAGGGAAGCGCGATGCCAAAGCCAAGCGCGGCAAACAAAGCCATGGCTTCCGCAGTTGGCAACAGGATCGCCGCCCCCATTGCGGCAGCCATGAAAGGTCCGGTGCAAGGTGTCGCAACGACCGATGCCAGCACGCCTGTCCAGAATGAACCTGCAACACCCGGTTGCGTCGCCTTGTTGGCACTCACCGCGAATCCGGGTAATTCAAACAGGCCGGCAAGATTGGCGGTGATCGCGACCATCAGCACCAGCAATCCCAACACGACCGGTGGTTCCTGCAACTGGAATGCCCAGCCAATCTCTTCACCTGCTGCGCGCAGCGAAAGCATGATGCCACCCAATGCCAAGCAGCTGAGCAGGACACCTGCAGTGTAGGCGATAGCCTCTACCCTTGCTTCACGACCATCGCCGCCAGCTTTGGCCAATGTCAGTGCTTTCAGGCCCAGTATCGGAAAGACGCATGGCATCAGGTTCAGCAATACACCGCCCAGCACTGCGCCGAGCAATAACCATGGCAATGCCGGCAGCTTTGCCGCAGGATCTGAAAGTTTGTCATTCGCGGCAAGGGTGGTGACGCTCTCCCCACCCTCCGGAACCAGGCCTTCAATCGAGTTTATCAATATACCCTGCCCCGGTGCGAAGCGCAGCAAGCCCTCAATAGGTCCGGCCTGTCCCTGCCGCTCCATTTCAATCACCAGCCAATTGCCGACACGGCGGGCCTGTTGCGGCGCGGCGTAGCGGATGCGGTCGGTGGTCAAGGCGAAGAAATAGGGCTGGTCTAGCGGCGCGCTTGCCGGATAGGGAATGGCAAGGTTGTAGCGGTTGCCGCTTATGGCATATCGGGCGGGCTGGTCGAGCGGGACGGGGATCGCCGAACGCCATTGGTCAAACTGACGCCGTTGGCCGGCTTCGATGCTGCCATCGCCAGCGCGCAACAAAAGCGCGAAACGATCCTGCTGCGGAACGCAGATGGTGTCCGTGCAGGCCAGCCAATTGGCAATCACAGCGACCGGGAGTGTGCTCCCCGCCGTTAGCGACCTATCGAGTTTCAGGTCGATAAGGATTGTGTGTGGATCCTCATAGACATGGTTCATCAAGCCGCCGATCAGCAGCGGTTTGGGGACCGGGAAACGCGGCTTCCCGGCGGTCACACCTTTGGGCAATGTCCATTCCAGCTGCAGCCCCAATCCCGCATCACCGGGATTTTCCCAATAGCCATGCCAGCCGGGCTCTGGCTCAAAGACAAAGGCAAGCGTCACATTGTTGCCGGGCGCGGGCTGCTGTGTTTCGGCAACCAGCTTTGCCGGAACGTGCAGTTCCTGCGCGGCCAAGGTCTGGAAACCGAGAAGTGCGAGCGCAACCAGAAACCATCGGAACAGCATGGGGATCAACCGGTGATGGCCTTTACTGCTTCCAAGAACACCACCATGCCGACTGGCTTCGAAAGATAGGCCTTTGCGCCAGCCCCCAGGATGCGTTCTTCGTCGCCCTTTCCGGCATAGGCTGTCACTGCCAGCACCGGAATCGGTTTCAGGTCGGGTTCGCTTTGCATCGCCTCGATCAGCTCGAGCCCGCTGACATGCGGCATCTGGATATCCATGATCACCAGGTCAGGCACAAAGGCGCGCATCCGGGCAAAGGCTTCGCGCCCGTCGCGTACGCCCTCCACCTCAAACTGGTGCGCGCGCAACAGATCGGTGAACAATTTGAGGTTCAGCTCATTGTCCTCGACGATCAGAACCTTCTTGCTCACCCTGTTTCCTCAAACTTTGGCAATTTTGCTGCCTAGGCAGGCCTGCCGGTTTCGCTTAAGCGAAAGCCATGCCGGAAACAAATGCGAAAAGCTTTGGCCAAATTCAAGACGACCCAGCATCGCTCGCGCTTGCTGCGCTGGGCTGGATCCTTGCCGACGCCGACCGAGCGACGCGGATGCTTGCGCTCACCGGGCTGACGCCCGACATTTTGCGCACCGCCATATCAGAGGCGCCGACACTTGCGGCAATCCTTGCTTTCCTTGAAGCGCATGAGCCCGATCTTGTTGCCGCTGCCGATCATGTCGGCGTTTCCCCCAAAGCGCTAGTCAGCGCGCGAATGGAGCTTGAAGCATGAGCCGCCCTTTGTTGATTTCCGATTGCGACGAAGTGCTGCTGCACATGGTCGTACCTTTCCGTGACTGGCTTGATGAAGTGCACCACATCCATTTCGATCTTATCCATGGCGATTGGGGCGAGGCCTTGCGCCACAAGCATGATGGCACGCAGGTCGAGCGCGGCCATGTCTGGAACCTGCTCAACGGATTTTTCTTGACCGAAATGCACCGCCAGCAGGCTATCGAAGGTGCGGTCGAAGCGATCAACCGCATCGCGGAAGTTGCCGATGTCGTTATCCTCACCAATCTTATGGACCATCACAACCAGTCACGTGTCGAACAATTGCGCGCTGTCGGTATCGATGCCCCGGTGTACACCAACCAGGGCGGCAAGGGTGAGGCGCTGGCGCGGATCATCGAACAATATAATCCCAGCACGGCCGTCTTTGTGGACGATCTGGGTCACCAGCATGACTCGGTTGCCGAGACGCTACCCGAAGTATGGCGGCTGCAATTTGTCGGGGAACCGATATTGTGGCAGCGCGTTCAGGCTTCGCGATCGGCGCATGCCCGCATCGACCTTTGGCACGAAGCCGAACATTGGATCACCGAAAAGCTGCTTTCGGGCAGCCCAGCCCCCCTCATCCAGAAAGAAACCGCATGATCGAAGCCCGCCTCGCCGAACTCGGCATCACCCTTCCCGAACCCGCTGCACCGGTCGCGTCCTATGTCGCGACGGTCGAAACCGGCGGGCTGCTCTTTATTTCGGGGCAGGTGTCGTTTGTTGATGGAAAGCTGATGACCGGCAAGGTCGGCGACACCCGCAGCGAGGAAGAAGGCGTGCTCGCCGCGCAAGGCTGCGGATTGATGCTGATCGCGCAGATGAAAAAGGCCTTGGGTTCGCTCGACCGCGTGGAGCGCATCGTCAAGCTTGGCGCCTTCATCGCGTCCACGCCCGATTTCACTGCGCAGCCCAAGGTCGCCAATGGCGCATCCGACCTTATGGAAGCGGTATTTGGCGATGCCGGCAAACATGCCCGCAGCGCTGTCGGCGTCCCCGTTTTGCCGCTCGATTCGACGGTAGAAATCGATGCGATTGTCGCGGTGAAGCCCGCTTGAGGTAAGCGATATGGCGGAAGGCGAAGCGCCCGACGACGCGGTCATTGCCCAGATAGCCGAATCGGTTTCGGCACTTGATGCCGGGCAGTGGGATGCGCTCAATCGTGCGGCCAATCCGTTTGTCGGCCATGCTTTCCTTACCGCTCTAGAAGAATCGGGCAGTGTCGGGGCCGGAACCGGCTGGTCGCCCGCACCGATCGTCATCCGCGATGCGGATGGCGAACTGGCGGGCGCGCTTCCCGCCTATTTGAAATCGCACAGCCAGGGCGAATATGTCTTCGATCATGCCTGGGCCGATGCCTATGAACGCGCGGGTGGTCGCTATTATCCCAAGCTGCAAATCGCCGCGCCCTTCTCTCCAGTGCCCGGCCCGCGTTTGCTCGCGCGCGACGATGAAACCGCGTTGAAGCTGCTGCGCGCGGCGGAAAGCGTTGTCTTGCAGAACGGGTTGTCATCCGCCCATGCGACCTTTGTTGACGCGGCGCAGCTCGAGTTGTTCCGCAAGGCCGGCTGGCTGATCCGGTCGGGAACGCAATTTCATTGGTCGAATGATGGCTATACCAGCTTTGACGATTTTCTTGCAACGCTCGCCTCGCGCAAAAGGCGGGCGATCCGCAAGGAAAGGGCGGGCGCGCAGTCGGCCGTCGACATTGAGATATTGCGCGGCGACCAGATCCGGCCCGAGCATTGGGATGCCTTCTGGATTTTCTATCAGGATACTGGCGCGCGCAAATGGGGGCGGCCTTATCTGACCCGCGCCTTTTTCGACCTAATTGCGGAAAGCATGCGCGATAGCATCGTGCTCTTCCTCGCCCATCGGGCCGGGCGGCCGGTGGCAGGCGCGCTCAACCTGCTTGGCCCTGATTGCCTCTATGGCCGCTATTGGGGTTGCACTGAGGACATCCCCTTCCTCCATTTCGAGCTGTGCTATTATCAGGCCATCGACTTTGCCATCGCCCACGGCCTTGCGCGCGTTGAGGCCGGTGCGCAGGGGGAGCATAAACTGGCGCGTGGATATCTGCCCGTCACAACCTGGTCGGCGCATTTTATCGCCGATCCCGGCTTCCGGTCGGCAGTTGACGATTTCCTGATCCGCGAGCGCAGGGCAGTCGAGCGTGAGCAGGAATTCCTTGGCGAACTGGGCCCCTTCAAACGCGGTTAGTCGACCGAGGTAATCCCCCGCCAGCCGACGAAGCGCGCCTTGTTGCCCAGCACAAATCGGTTGCACGCGAGCGCAACCAGCACGCAGGAAACGAGAACCATCAGCATCACGTCGATATAATGCACGCCGCCCAGCCCATAATGCTGGTAGAATGTCTCGCCTTCAAAAATCCTGCCCGGTTCGTAAAGGACAAAGGTGTGCAGCGCATATGCCGCGACACCAAACACCAGCCCCGCAATCGCAGCCTTGGCATCGACATTGCGGAACAACAGCCCGACGATGAAGGCCGAAAGGATCGGCATCGACGACAGCCCGTTCAATTGCTGCAGCAGGTCGATGATGCTTTTGGCGCTTTCGAATGCGGGCACGATCAGGATTGAGCTGATGGTCAGGATGGTGCTGACGGTGGCCGCAAGCCGCCAGTGATTCTTCACCTTGGCGACAAACTTGTCGTGGAAGTCGACCGAGTAGAGCGCCACCGAACTGTTCAATATCGCTGCTGTATGCGCAATCACTGCCGCCGCCATCAGCGATGCGAAAGCGCCTGACAGCCACGTCGGCAGGACATGCGCGACGATGCGGCCATAGCTTTTGTCGCCAATCGGCCCAAACAACTTATACGCCACCACACCCGGCACCGCGACGATGAGCGGGATGATCAGGATGCGGATGGTAGCAGCGGCGAGCACACCCTTTTGCGCCTCGCGCACCGTCGGTGCGGTCATCGCCTTTTGGGTGATGTTCTGGTTGGTCGACCAATAGAATATCTGGATGAACAGCATCCCGGTGAACAGCGTGTGGAATGGAATCTGCGAATCCGGTTGGCCAATCATCGACAGCCGTTCCTCGGGTATTCCGGAAAGATCCCAGCCTATGGCGTTCATCGCAAGGATGACGACGAGCAACGCCACTGAAAGCATGCCGATACCCGAATAGGTGTCGACCACCGCGACCGCCTTCAGCCCGCCCGTAATCGTGTAGATCGCCGCCATGATTGCCATCGGGATGGCGAAGTAGAGCAAGGGCCAGTCGACCCCGAACATCGATTTCAGGAACAGGCTGCCGCTGTAGAGCGAGGCGGGCAGGTAGATCAGGATGTTGCCGACGAGGAAAAGCAGCGAAATCACCGTGCGGATGCTGCCGCCATTATATCGCCGCTCGAGAAGCTCGGTCACAGTCGTGCAGTTGTTGCGATAGTAAATGGGCACAAAGACAAAGGCGAGGATCATCAGCCCGACGAAACCCGAAATCTCCCACCAGGCGAGCAGCAGCATCTGCCCGCCATTCATCCCGACCAATTGCTCGGTCGAAAGGTTGGTGATGGTGATCGCGCCGGCGACATAGAGCCAGCTCAGCCCGCCGCCTGCCAGGAAGACATCCTTGCCCGATCCGTCATGCTCGCTCGGGCCGCTGCGCACCTTTGCGTAAGTCGCCAGGCCCAGCGCCAGCAGGATTGCGATAAAGATCGCGACCTGCAGACCGTCGATCGATGATGCGGCAGTCTCCATTTTCCTCTCCCCTTTATCCGCTGTCTGCCGCATAGCGGATGACATCGCAACCCGAACGAGATGCAGCAAAACATGAAACTGGGTGTCTGCTATTATCCTGAACATTGGCCCGAAAATGTCTGGGTCGATGATGCGCGGCGAATGGCGGAGATGGGCTTGTCGCGCGTGCGCATCGGCGAATTCGCCTGGAGCCGCATCGAGCCCGAACCGGGACGCTATGATTGGGGCTGGCTCGATCGGGCGATTGAAACACTGCACCGGCAGGGGCTTGGAATCATCCTCGGCACGCCAACAGCAACGCCGCCCAAATGGCTTGTCGACCGCATGCCCGATATGGTCGCACTGGACGAGGATGGTCGCCCGCGCGGCTTCGGCTCGCGCCGCCATTATTGCTTTTCGCACCAAGGCTATCAGGCCGAATGCGATCGCATCGTGATGGCGCTGGCCGAACGCTATGGCGAGCATCCCGGCATCGTCGCATGGCAGACCGACAATGAATATGGCTGTCACGATAGCGCGGTCAGCTATTCCCCGGTCGCCGCCGAGGCGTTCCGCTATTGGCTTGCCAGTCGTTATGAAACGATCGGGGCATTGAACGAGGCCTGGGGCAACGTCTTCTGGTCGATGGAGTATCGCACCTTCGCCGAAATCGATTTGCCCAACCTCACCGTGACGGAGGCAAATCCGGCACACTGGCTCGATTTCCGTCGCTTCTCGTCCGACCAGGTTGTTCGCTTCAACCGGCGGCAGGCGAACATATTGCGCGCCTGCTCCCCCGGGCGCGACCTCATCCACAATTTCATGGGCTTCTTCACCCAATTCGATCATCACGCTGTCGGGGCCGATCTCGACGTCGCTAGCTGGGATAGCTATCCGCTCGGCTTCCTCGAGCAATTCTGGTTTTCGGAAGAAGAGAAGCGCAGCTATTTGCGGCAAGGGCATCCCGATATCGCAGCCTTCCACCACGATCTCTATCGCGGCTGCCAAAAACACGGCCGATGGTCGGTCATGGAGCAGCAGCCCGGGCCTGTGAATTGGGCCCGATTCAACCCCGCGCCCCTACCCGGCATGGTGCGCCTCTGGACCTTGGAAGCAATGGCGCATGGTGCCGAGATGGTCAGCTATTTTCGCTGGCGGCAATTCCCCAAGGCACAGGAACAGATGCACGCAGGCCTGTTACGCCCCGACAGTGTCGAGGATGTCGGCGGCGGGGAGGCACGCCAGGCTGCCGCCGATATTGCGGCGATTCGCGATGCAGGTCCGCCGCCCAAATCGGTCGCGTTGCTATTCGATTATGCGGGCGACTGGGTGACGCAGATCCAACCGCAGGGTCGCGGGTTCAGCGCCTTGCGCATGGCGTTCGAATATTATTCGGCGCTGCGCCAGTGCGGTTTCGACGTCGATATCCTATCTCCCCAAGCCGATTTTGCAGGCTATCGGATGCTCATCATCCCGTGCTGCCCGATTATTGGCGCGGATGTCGTCGAACGGCTGCGCGCCTTCGATGGCCCTGTGCTCATCGGCCCGCGCAGTGGAAGCAAGACGACCAATCTCTCCATCCCCGCCGAGCTGGCCCCCGGCGGATTGCAGCAACTGATCCCGATAAAGGTAACCCGCGTGGAATCGCTCCGCGATGGGATTATCGAACAAGGCGAAGGCTTCGCCATCAGCCGCTGGCTCGAACATGTCGAAAGCAATCTCGAACCGGAAATCCGCCTTGGCAATGGCCGGGGAATCGTCTGGCGTGAAGGATGCGTCCGCTACCTTGCTGGCCATCCCGATGCAGCGCTGCTGCGTGATGTAATCGGCCGCATGGCGGTTGAAGCAAGCATAGTTGTCGAAGACCTGCCAAGCGGCGTGCGGACGCGTCGTGCCGGGATGCTGCGATTTGCCTTCAACTATGGCACGCAGGCGCAGCAACTCTCAGTGCCGGAGGGGGCGGAGCTGCTTTTGGGCTCAGCCAGGATCGAAGCTGCCGGAGTTACCGTCTGGCGCGAATAACGCCAGTCAGCGGATGATTTCGCCGCCCTTCATCACATGGTCGACGACCTCAAGTGCCGAGATATCGGCGAGCGGATCGGCTTTCACCGCGACCAGATCTGCGTACCGCCCCGGTGCGATGCTGCCCAGCTCGGCTTCCTTGCCGAGCAATTCGGCAGCGCGGATGGTTGCGGATTGGATCGCCTGCATCGGTGTCATCCCGTAACGCACCATATATTTGAACTGCCGACCGTTCACTCCATGCGGATAGACGCCGCTGTCGGTTCCATAGGCGATCTTCACGCCCATCTTCACCGCCTTGGCAAATCCCTCCCGCTGGACATCGGTGGTCTCACGGTTCTTGCGCAGATATTCTTCGGGCCAACCCTCTTTGGTGCCGATATCGTCGATATAATCACCATTATAGATATCCATCACCAGCCAGGTGCCGCTGTCCTTGGCGAGCGCCAGTGCTTCATCGTCAATCAGGCTGGCATGTTCGATCGAGCGAACTCCGGCAGCTATCGCGTTTTTGATTCCCAGTGCGCCATGCGCATGCGCGGTCACATAGATGCCGCGCTTGGCGGCGGTATCGACAGCGGCTCTCATTTCCGCGACGCTCAATTCAGGCTCGCCGGGTTCGGTGCCGATGGCGAGGACCGCACCGGTCGCAATGAGCTTCAAGAAGTCGGCGCCCTTATCGATGAAGAATGTGGCTTTCTCGGCAGCCTGCACGGGGCCGACCGAAACGCCATAGCGCATGTCTTCGGGCAATTTGTCATTGTCGATGACACCGTTAAGCTCACCCCCGCCTCCGGGCTTGGTGATATAACCCCCGGCCACGAACATGCGTGGCCCCGGCACACGGCCTGCGTTGATTGCATCGCGCAGAGCAATATCGGTCAAGCCGCGATAAGTTCCGACATCGCGCACGGTCGTAAAGCCAGCCATCAGCGTATCGCGCGCATTTTTAGCTCCGATAAGCGCGGTGGCGGCAGGCGAAGTTTTCAGCGGTAGCGCGACATCGGCATCCTGGCCTGCATCGGCAAGGTGGGTGTGCAAGTCCATCAGACCGGGCAGGACGGTATAGGCAGACCAATCAATCGTCCGGACGTTTTGAGGCTGCGGCTTGCATGGTTCGACCGCGCTGATCTTGTCTGCCTGTATCGCAATGCAATGACCGGTCAGGACGGTGCCTTGGGCAACATCGACTATGTGCCCTGCAACGACATAGCTGTCCACCGATGTCGGTTTCTGGGCAGAGACAGGAAGTGCAGCAGCGGCGGTGAGCGCCAGAGCAAAAGCGAGGCGCATCAGCCCTTCTTGGTGATGCGTTCGATTTCGCGCGCCACCATCGCCTCGACGATGCCGGGCAGGTTGGTGTCGAGCCATTCCTTGAGCATCGGCTTCATCAACTCGCGGGTCAGCCCTTCGAGCGAGGTTTCGCCCGAGCGCACAATCTGCGGCGCGACGCCCGGTTCGGATAGCGTCTGCAGGACCGAGAAACTCTGGCGCAGGCTTTGCGCCTTGTCGGTGTCGAGCAATTCACCCTCGGTTTCGTCAGCCGCTTGGGTCAGCTCCAATATGTCGTCTTCTTCGCTTTCATCGCGGCGGCTATCGCGCGCCGGGCGACGCGAGTTGATGGCGCGCGAACGGTCTTCATCGGCGATGATCTTCTTGATCGAAGACAGGATCGCTTCCATCGATGGTTCGTTCCGATCATTTGCCATAGCGTTCCGCCTTGCCCCTGATTCCCTCAATAGCGAGGTAATGGTTCTATTTCAGCCTTTTGCGCAGGTGTGTCAACCGTGCGGGTGGCCTTGGCAGTGGGATCGGGCTTCGACGACCAGTCGCTCCAGCTGTTCTTCACCGCATCATATTCGGCAACCGGATCGTACAGCGGGCCGCCCTCAAGGCCAAGGTCGCGTGCTTCGGCACGGCCCATCGAGGCGAGCAGCGAAAAGCCAGCGACATAGGCGTTGCGGCGCGCCGTTACGAGCTGGACCTTGCTGTTGAGCAGTTCCTGCTCGGCGTTCAGGATGTCGAGGATGGTGCGGTTGCCGACGCTGTTTTCAGCACGGGTACCCTCCAGCGAAAGCTCGTTTGCGGCGACGGCACGCTCGGAAGCACTGATCACGTCCTGCGCCGCTTTCCAGCTCGCATAGGCCGCGCGGGTTTGCGCAATGGCTTCGCGCTCAGCCGCAATTTCCTGCTCAATCGCTTGCCCCATGCGCGCCTGCGCCTGACGGATTTGCGCGGCAGGCTGGCCGCCCTGATAAAGCGGCAGGCTTGCCCGTACGCCGACCTGAGCCGAGGTTGATGTCTTGTCGAAAGCGGGAAGTGTGCCCGAATCGATGCTGCCCAGGTTGTTTGAATAATTGCCCGCGCCGAAGCCGATCACCTGCGGCAGGCGGCTGGCTTCCGCACCCTTGCGGTCGTAACGCGCGGCTTCGCGCAATTCCTTCGCGGCAATAAGGTCCGGATTGTTTTCCAGCGCTACACTGACTGCGCTGTCGGGCGAATCGGGAAGGTTGGGCAGCGGCGGCGGCGCTTCCAGATTTTCCGGCGGCTTTCCGACCAGCTGGATGTAGATTTCTTTCGAACGGATCAGGTTCGCACGCGCGGCTTCGAGGCTGCTGGTGGCCAGAGCGAGGCGTGCTTCCGATTGGGCGACGTCGGTACGGGTCAGATCGCCAATTTCGAACCGGTCGCGGGTGGCTTCCAGATTGACCTGCAGCACACCGACTTGCGCGCGGTTCAAATCGACAATCGCTTCGTCACGGATCACGTCCATATAGGCGGCGACTACGGCAGAAAAAATCGCGCTTTCGGTTGCGCGCAATCCGGCAATGCCTGCCTCTACGCGGTTTTCTGCAGCCCTCACGGCATTCTTGACTGCACCGCCAAGATACAGCGGAACGGTGACGTCGGCACGCCCGTTCAATGTCCGATCGGGGGTGAAGTTCGTGCCGTTCGATCGCGGGAACAATTCGCTATAGCTGCCGCTTGCCTGCACATCGGGGCGGCCATTGGCTTTTGCGATCGGCACGGCCTCATTCGCAGCCTTTTGCCCTTCGCGCGCGCCGGTCAATGTCGGGTTGGTCTGGTAGGCAGTAGCCAGCGCATCGCGCAACGAATCTGCCGTAGCGGGTGTGGCGACCGAAATGGCACCAGCGCCGGCGGCAATCAGCAATAGCGTCCGCATTGTCCCCCTGAAACCTCTCAAAATACAAATTCCCGCGCTTTTTCAAATCCAGGCAGCGGGGCAATTTCTATGTCGGCAAACGGGCGCAGCGCCACATGCCCGCCATGCTTCGTCCCGATGGCGAGCCGCCGCACAGGTCCATCAACCAATCCGGTTACGATCCGCCCGCCCTCTGCGAGCTGCGTCACAATTGCATCGGGCAGCGTTTCGATGGCACCATCGATAAGGATCAGGCTATACGGCGCACCCTTTGGGGCGCCTTCCGCAAGATTGCCCTCTACCAGCTTCAACCCCGGTACGTTGGTCGCCGCAGCTTTCGCCAGCCCGCTATCCGATTCGACAGCAACCAGCTTTGCGGCCCGGCCTGCAAGCAATGCTGCCATATAGCCGGTTCCCGCTCCGATCAGCAGGACATTGTCCTGCTCCGAAACTTCCGCCGACTGCAATATCTCTGCAGTGGCAAGCGGCGGGTTCAGCATGCGGTCTTTGCCAAGCGGAACCGAACGGTCAAGATAGGCAAAGGCTTCCTTGCCCGCGGGCAGGAAGGTTTCGCGCGGCAGTTCGCCCATTGCCTTCACGATCCATGCTGCGGTTACACCGTTGGTGCGAAGCTGGCTGTCGATCATGTGACGACGTGAGGTTTCGGATTGCGCTGACTGCATATGAATTTCCGCTGCCGGTTTGTTCGGCCTAGAATGTTTGTGACACAACTGTATTGCGGATGCAACACAGCATGGTCTCCCTTCTAGTCAGCACAGACGCAAAGTCCAAGCCGGTTTCGGACAAACGGCTGAATTTGCCATGCGAGCAGCAACGTTTTGCATCGCGGCTGTGGCCAAATGGTCGCGAATCCCGATTGCAAAGCGCCATTCCAGCCGCTAGTGGACGCCCCTCACCACCGCGCGGCACCTGTTGCCGAAGCATCGAGGCCCGATGGCGGAGTGGTTACGCAGAGGACTGCAAATCCTTGCACGCCGGTTCGATTCCGGCTCGGGCCTCCATTATTTCGCTCGAAACCCACATTATTTGACTCGTCCTTTTGGACTTACCAGCGCGTGAACTTTATGAAGAGTGCTGTTCCCAATCCCATCGGGACCATCGCAACTGCCGAAAGCAGGAACACCGACCAAAGCGGTGCTTGCATTCCGATTAGGGCCCAACCACCTGCCAAAACCACTGTCAGCCGCAAAGCCTGGGCTGTGATTGCGCCACCCACCCGGCCCGCACCCTGCGACGCGAAGTAAAGACAGAGACCCAATCCGAAAAATGCATAGCTGAAACCCGCAATGCCCAAATAGCTATATGCTGCAGACCGGACAGCCAGATCGGCCGTGAACATGTTCACCCAAAGCCCGGGGAAAGCCACGACGAGCAGACCGAGCGTGCCAAGGGCAGATGCGGCAAGCCCCCCCGCTGTCCAAGCTATACGTCTGGCCCTGGGCACATTCCCCCCACCAATTGCCGTTCCGACCATCGGCACACAGGCGACGCCGACCGAAAAGGCGATGGGAATAAGCAGGAATTCGAGCCGAACACCGATGCCGTAGCCAGCCAAAGCCTCTGGCCCATAGCGTGCGACCATTGCAGTCAGCACCAAAACTGTCGTCACCGACAACAAAGGCGAAAGCATGGCAACTGCGCCAACCTGCATGATTTGGGCAAAACGCTGAACGCTGAGCAGGCTTGGGCTTAACCGCAATTGCAGCCGCGCCCTCGACGAACGAAGATAGCAGAACAGCGCGACAGCCGAGCACGAAAATGAAACAAGTTGGCCAAGCGCCACACCGGCCATGCCAAGCCTGGGAAGCGGACCTATCCCAAGCCCGAATGCTCCGCCAACGACAATCTGGATCAACCCTGCCACCAATTGGGTCGATGCAGGAATGGTCATATTGCCTGATCCGCGGGCAATCGAAGCAAATGTGTTGGTCAACCAGACAGCCAAAATGCCAAACGCTGCAACGTTTGAATAAATGATCGCCTGTTGAAGGACGTCGCCAGACCCGCCGAGCAACCTGAAAGCAAACGGACCACCCAACAATATGGCAACCGACAGAACCAGGCCGAGCGCCGCGCCAATGGCAAGCGAGCATAAGGCAAGCGCCTGGGCGCCATCATGGTCGCCAGCGCCGAGTGCCCGGCTGATCGCGCCAGAGATCGTCCCGCCCATCGCCCCCGCCGAAAGCATTTGCATCAACATGAAAATTGGAAAAACAAGGGCGATACCGCCCAGCGAAGCAACACCCAACGAACCCACATATGCCGTTTCCGCAATGGAAACGACCGTGGCGGAGCATAAAGCGATAAGATTGGGCAGGCTTAGGCGTATGAGAGTGGAGAGTATCGGGCCATCGCGCAAAAGCGTTGCGCGCGCAGCTGCTGCCGCAGAAGCCCGCTCTTTGCGGGTGCTGGCATCGACGAAGGTTGTACTCACGCCGCCATCACCAGCAGGGTAGAGGTTGCAGAAGCCAGAAGTTTTCCGCTGGAGTCTGTAAGCTTCGCATCTGCATAGGCGACGCGCCGCCCCATGCTTGTGACAATCCCCTCTGCCCGAACCGGCCCGGTATGTTCGGTCATGGCTCTATAATAGGCGACCTTGATCTCTAATGTGGTGAACGATTCACCCGCTGCCAGTCGGCTTGCCGTTGCGATGCCGCAGGCGGAATCGAGCAATGTTGCAGCATAGCCGCCATGCACAATTCCAAGGGGATTATAGACATGGCGTCCGGGGGTGCCCTCGAAAACCACACGGCCAAGCTCGACTTCGACCAAGGCAAAGCCCAACGTTTCGCCAATCGGGGGCTGTCCACCCGCCGCCAGTAGAGCCCGAACCTTTGCCAGACCATCAGCTGGGGTTCCTTCGACTTGGGTTGTTGCCATGGTCATATATCCAGCCTTTTTGTCAGGGATGAGAGAGTGTCACGCAGGATGGCGTCCGATTGCGGCCCCTTGCCGATCGCGCGCGCCAAGGCCACCGCGCCGACCATTTGTGAGACGGCAGCCCTAGCCTCTTCGGCGGGATTGGCATTGCCCATGCGGACGAGCGCTGCCTCGATACGAGCGACGAGTTTTTCCAATCCATTCGCAAAACGCGTGCGGGCAACATCCGAGCTGCGTGCCATGTCGGTCGCCAGGGCGGGAAGGGGACAACCACGTTCCGGCTCGTCACGATGCGCGGGAGAAATGTATGATTGTAGAAATTTGCGCAGCGCCGGGCGCGGATCAGAGAGTTCGTCGACCATTGCCTTATCAAAGGCAAAGCTGCGATGCGCCAAATCTGCAAACATCGAATCGATCGCCTCTGCGATCAGCGCCTCCTTCGATGCGAAATGCGCGTAAAAGCCCCCATGAGTAAGGCCGGCCCTTCCCATGACATCCACGACCGATACTTTTTCTGGGCCTTTCAGCCGGATTTCGCGTGCTGCCGACTTTACCACCCGGGCGCGGGTTTCCGCTTTGTGATCACTGCCGTAGCGCATGCGCGTTCCCCTTTATATGATACACGTAATATAAAGGAGGTGTTATTGCAACTCTACCTGTGCGTTTTCCAATTTCGATTAAAGGATGAGCCGATTCCCTGTCGGGTCACGATGAAAAATTGCTGGTGCAAATGAAAAAGGCCGGGGTGGTGGATACCCCGGCCTTTTTAGCAGGCTCTATTAGCTGGCATTGGGGATTTCAGTTTGCAGCGGCGAAGCCGTGCAGCCAGCTGCCAGAGCTGCCGTAAGAGAAAGTCGGTAGAAAATCGATCATCTGGAAATCATCGACAACCTTGTTCGTGAAATTGTCGAGGACGCGATATTTTGCGCCAACGCGGACAACCAGAACGGCGTGATCGCTACGAACCGAACGGTCGCGTCCGACGACGAGGAACATGTCACGCTCTGCAACGCCCAGCGAGCGGAGGATCTGAAACTTGGCGATGGCATAATCTTCGCAGTCGCCGCGGCCTGATTGCAGTGAACGGGCGGCCGTTGCCCAAACATCAGCCTGGCCATAATTGGCCTGATCCGAGGTGTACTTGATGCGGCCGTTGACCCAGCTGTTGATGGCAGCCAGCTGTTCGTCGCGACCGGCAGTGCGGTTTTGCGAAATCAGCGCTGCTGCTCCGGAGTCGCTAACGCCCAGTCCGGCCTGCTTTGCCGACTGCCAACGGCCGTCGAGCGGGGTGCGGGCAATCGGCAATGCCTTCGTGCCGAAAACAGCGGGAGAAGCCGAGAGCGTCTGCGCAGAGGCCGGAGCCGCGCTGAACACCAGCAGCATGGAAAGGAAGAGGCAGACGATCGCCAGAACCGTGATGCGACCCGACAGGCGATCGAACTGCCTCAAACCGGGAGAAACAGAAGCAACCTTCAAACGAAAGCTGAGCTTTGCAACTTCTCTCCGGAGGAAAATAACTGCGATTGCTACAGTATAGAGCAAAAACAACTGAGCTAAGAACAAGGCCATCTCAAAATATCCATTCTAAAAACAGATCGGATTGAGTGGCTTTGATTTATTCAGTTGATTTTGATTTGAATCTAAGCCACACGAGAGGCCGTCAAATCGATGTTAGTTCAGATTTATCCTTACAGACATCGCGTAACGGATTTCCCGTGCGCGATTAATTAAATAAATATACACAACTAAATATTGTGCTTTTAGTTTAGTATAGTGGGTGTAAAACGGTGTGAGTCCGCTACCACGTGAGGGGCAGGCCTATACCCTGGTATGGGATGCCTATCTCAAGCCTGCCGCTATGGTTGGCGCGGGATTGGGCTCATTCGGAAGTGGTAACCGCGCGCAGGCAGGCCATCAAAACGGCGATGCAGGCGCCAATGCGCTCCGCATCGGCGGATTGCCCAATCGCATCTTCAAGGTTTTTTGCAGCTTCGGCGATCGCGTCGAACTGAAGCGTCGCGGCGGTGCCTGCTATTGCATGCGCCCTTTCGCGGATTGCGGCCGCAGCTGCTGGAGACCCATCGAGATAATGCTTCCAGTCGCCTTCAAACTGCATTGCCTCGCTGGATGCGCGTGCGCGGAATCTTTTACGTATTTCTTCCAGCCGCTGCTCGAAATTCATGACGCGCCTGAAACTATCTCGGCGAGATGCTCACCCAGCCGGCGCGGATCAAAAGGCTTGTCGATGATACCACGGGCACCCAGGGCAAGCATTCCAGCCCGTTTCTGGCGATCTGTTGTCGCGGTGAGAAAGATGAGTGGAATCCGGGCTGTGGCCGGGTTGCTTCGAAGCTCTGCCAAAAGCGCCATGCCGTCCATGCCCGCCATATGGACATCGCTCAGAACGGCGTCAGGCTGCCACTGTTCCACCAAGGCAAGCGCGCTGGCTCCATCGGTGGAACATTGCAGTTCGAAGCCACCATGCGACAACAAGGCGAGCTCGACGATGTCACGCAGATCTTCATCATCGTCGACATAGACAATTTTCATCCGCGCCGCTCCGATCCGCGCCCTGTCTGGTGCTGCTCTGTCGGCAGGCGGATGATGAATCGCGCGCCTGATTTATATTGGGAATCCAGTTGGATGCCGCCAGAAAGCTCGTGCAGGATATTCTGCGAAATGAACAGGCCAAGACCGGTTCCCTGCGGCGTTCCGGGTGCATGGTCGCCGGCCACCCGGGAGAAACGGGTGAATAATTTGTCCCGAAATTCCTCTGGAATGCCGGGGCCCTGATCGTCGATGCGAATGACTGCCTGATTTGCGCTGAGTTCCATGTTGATCGAAATGATTCCGCCGATCGGCGAAAAGCGAATGGCGTTCGCTACGATGTTGACGATTGCTTGCGACAAGCGGTTGGGATCGGTGTTCAACCTTATCGGTTCTTGAGGTTGTGTGACTGCGAACCGCAGCTGTTTCGACCTCGCCGTTGGTTCGAGGTCTGCCAGAACGGTGCTGACAATTTCGGAAAGCTCGACGCTTTTTAGATCGAGCGTCAAATGGCCTTCGTCCATGGCATGAACATCCATCAGGTCGTCCACCAGCCGTTTCATCCGCTCTGCGTTGCGCATGGCAATCGCCAGCAAACGCTGGCCTGTTGCGGTTTCGCCTGATGCCAACGCATCCTCGGCCAAAGGCAAGGCACCCAGAAGCGCAGCGATCGGTGATTTGAGCTCATGGCTGACCATTGAGACGAATTCCTGCTTGAGCTGGACCGCTTCGAGCAACTTCCCCTTCATCGCCAATGCTTCGGTTTCAGAAATCTGGCTTAACCCCGCTGCGATAATCCCGACCAGCAGTTGTGTGACCAGCTCATCAAAATCGCCGAATACACCTGGCTCACTTGAGTAGAATTTCAGTACGCCGATATTGGCGCCGCGATAGGGTATCGGCGTTACGATCATCGAGCGAAGTCCGACGCGGCGGCAGGCTTCGAGATCAACCCTGTCATCCGTCTCGCTATCATTGCAAATGAGGGTGGCACCTGTGAGGATGGCACGCCCGGAAAGGCTGCCAACCAGCGGCAATTGCATCGATTTCACTTCGGGCCGGCTATCCCTGACGGCCGCATACCGCAGCATATTGCCCTCGATCAACTCGATGGCGGCACCGGTTGCTTGCGGCATCACGGCGTGATTTTCGACAATTATGTCGTAGGTTTGCTGCAAAAGGCCCGATGAAGCCAATACCGATTGCTGGATGCAAAGTAGCCCTGAGAGCTGGTCATTCTGCATTGATGGCCATTCCTGGCTGAAAGGCTGTACCCGGAACGTCCGGGTTAAAGCGAATGCCCATCTGTTTCCGATACATTCAAATCGATTCCGCTTGGGTCCTTTGAGTCAATTGCGACTGGCAAGCCGATTTAAGATGGAATCAGCTGCGTTTTGTCTTTGGATTGGGCGTTTGATCATCGCGCCGCCTTTCGCGACCGTAATGAAAGCCCTTTTCATCCTGCCAACCAAAGGGAGCTCGGCGATCAAGGTAGGACATGATGGCGATGCCTGCTACCAGCAGGATCGCAAATCCGGTCGCTACGATTAGAATTCCGTCCATGCATATCCCCCAAAGAAAGATTGTCAGTCGGAAAAACCGACAGCAATCGCATCATGGAAGGATGTAGCTGCCCTAGCGCGGATATAAGGTTGTAACTGTTACCTTGGTAACTCCGTCTTTACCTTTTTAAACACCCCATTCAACAGCGCCAGTTTCCCAATAAATAAATATAATACAGATGGATATGGTGTTGGTGAGGTGACTTTGCCTCATTCTCAGCCTCAGGGCGTTACATGTAACATGAAGTAAGATGGACCGGCTTTTTGCAGTCTTTAGTCACAAACCTTGCGCGCGCGCCCACTCGAGAAAAAGTTCAGGCCAGGCCTCCACGGCTTTGCCCATTGCCTTGCGCAGCCCGAAGCCGTGCCCGCCATGGCTGAACAAATGGGTCTCCACCAATACGACACGTTCGCGTAACGCGGCGCGCAGCAACAGGGCATTCTCGACCGGAACGACATCGTCATCTTCGGCGTGGAGAATGAAATGCGGGGGCGCATTCGCCGGGATGTTCAGGTGCGGGCTGTACGCCCTCTCCAACGCGCTATCGGCATTGGCCCCGACCAGTTTCTCACGGCTGCCCGGATGGGCGTGCGGTGCAGACATCGAAATGACGGGATAGATCGGCGCCGCGATCAAGGGCCGTGCGGATAACTGGTCTGCCTTGTCGACGGGCTTGTAAACTGTAGCTGCGAAGCGTGCGGCAAGGTCGGCACAGGCATGGCCGCCCGCTGAAAAGCCCACCGCGGCAACACGTTCAGGATCAACGCCATAGTCATTGGCCCGATGGCGGATCAGGCGCATTGCGCGCTGCGTATCCTGCAACACAACATCGGGGCCTGCAGCCCAACCCTCGCCGGGCAGGCGGTAGAAAAGCACGAATACGGTGTAACCGCGCGCCGATAGCCAGCGACCCATTTCATAGCCTTCCTTATCGACCACAACCCAGCGATAACCACCGCCGGGGGTAATCAACACGGCAGCGCCGTTGGACCGCACAGGCCGAAACACCGCCATACGCGGGTGGGTGATGCCGAACACCGCCCGGTCGGTAAGCTGCGGATCGGTCGAGCGTTCGTTGACGGTTTCGGTCAGTGCGGCGGCTGGCATTCCGGGTGCACCAGCCGGCCAAAGATTGATCGTCTCCGTGGGCTGCGGCAGCCCGGCGGGAAGATCGCCACCATTGGTGGGAGGAGGCGTTTGTCCCATCGCGCCCGAAGCCATTGCTGCAACCGCCGAGGTGAAAAGCAATGCGCGCCGATCAAGGTTCATGGCAGGGCCTCATAAGTGAAATTGCGGAAGCGGACTGTGCCTTCACCAGCTGCATAGATCGCAGGACGCAGCGAAAGGAAATCATAGGCGACATTGTGGTGATATCCCGAAACCTCCATCTGCACATCGAACTTGCGCCAGCTTTTGCGACCATCGTCGCTTGTATGGATCGTCAGGATGTTGCGATCGTTGGTCAGGCGGATCGACAGCTTGCTTTGGGCGGCGCCCCCAGGGTCGCGCTGGCCCGGGATCGCACCGCGCGGGCGCTGCAATCCATAGCGATGCATTATCAGCTCACTCTTGTTGATACCAAGCCCTGCATAGAGGCGGCGGTTGTAGAAGAGCAGCAGTCCCCCCTCTGCCCCCGCGTCGATATCGACATCGATCGTGATGCGATAGGCCTGGTCGCCCGCGATGCAGCACAAGGGTGAGCAGTTCGATGGCGTCGAACCTTTGGCCTTGAGATGGAGGATGCCATTTCGACGATCGATGGGCTGCGCCGCGTTCGGTGCCGGATCGTAAAAGGCCCAGAGCGTGCCCATCCGATCGGTGGTGAAATCGTCCGACAGCGGCATTCCGTGGGGCTGGGCAGCCAACTTGGCGGGTTTGGGCAAGGGAACTGAAAGGTCACCCCCCAGAGGCACCGGCCAACCATCGTCTGCCCACTCCACCGGTTCGAGCAAGGTCTGGCGGCCCAATGTCCAATAGCCATTTTCATAGCCGTGATAGATCATCCACCATTTGCCGCCGGGCCCTTCGAATAATGTCGCATGGCCACGCGACCACCATTTCTCGCGCGCCGATTGCGTGCGGATCAGCGGATTGCGCGGGCAATTTTCCCACGGTCCGGCAAGGCTGCGGCTGCGCGCCATGATGACCATATGGCCGGTCGGCGGGCCTGCCGTGCCGCCGACGGCCGTTGTCATATACCACCAACCATTGCGGTGGACGATCTTGGGGCCTTCCGGGGCAAAAGTTTCGACCACCCACTCTTCTGGATAGCGCCACGGATCATAGACATGCTCAACTTCGCCGACAGTGGACAGGCCGTCTGCGCTCAGCCGGATGCGGTCTCCGCCGGAAAGGAAAAGCCAGCGCGTGCCATCGGCGTCTGCCACATGCGCGGGGTCGATATGGGCGGGCAGGTTCAGGTCAATCGGGGCGCTCCAGGGCCCTTCGATACGCTCTGCGGTGATGACATAAATCGAGCGTTTTTCGGGCGTGCGCGCCGGGATGTAGCAATAAAATCGCTCGCCATGTTTCACCAGATCCGGAGCCCAGACCGAGCCTATGGGTTGGTTGAGCGCGGCGGTAACCGGTTGCCAATTCACCAAGTCGCGGCTGTGCCAGATGGTAATACCCGGATAGGCATCGAAACTGGAAAAGGTCAGGTAATAATCATCGCCGTCGCGCAACAGCGCGGGATCGGGATGGTCGCCTGCGAAAACCGGGTTCAGGAAAGTGCCGTTGCCAAGGTCGGCCTTGCGCTGGCCTTCAAAACCCCGAGCCCATTCCATGTCCGCATGCGGATCAAGCGAGGATGTGGCCACCGATCCCTGCGCGAACAGGCGGCCTGGAAAAAGTGGCGCAGCCCCGAGCAGCAGCAAACTCGCACGGCGATCGATCATCGACATCCTCTCAAAAAAAGGCCGGCCTCGAAAGCGAGACCGGCCCAATAGTGTTGCAACCAGGGACTGGTCTGGATCAGATTTTCATGCGCGCGCCAAAGAGGAAGGTGCGGCCGAAATGGTTGTTCTCATAGTTGCGGTCGGCATCGAAATCGGTGAAGCGATAACGATAGGTATCGAGCAGGTTGTTGCCCTCCACCGAAAGCTCGAGCCACTCGGTCAGCTTGTAGCGCAGCGATGCATCGAGGTTGGTGGTTGCACCATAGCCTTCGAGCAGGTTGCCCGTGCCCGATGCACCTTCGTGGTAACGACCGCGATAGCTGACCATCACACGGCCGCTGAACGTGCCGTCGTCATAATAGAAGGTACCGTTATAGGCGCGCTTTGACACGTTCGAGAGGGTGTTGGTCAGCGCAACCGGGGTCAGGGCTCCAAGGCTGCCATTGGCCTGGCGGGCGACAGTGATCGGCCCTTGCAGGTTGAAATTGGCGTTGGAGTCGATGAAGGTCGC
This sequence comes from Sphingorhabdus sp., assembly GCA_023262005.1. Classification (GTDB taxonomy): domain Bacteria; phylum Pseudomonadota; class Alphaproteobacteria; order Sphingomonadales; family Sphingomonadaceae; genus Sphingorhabdus_B; species Sphingorhabdus_B buctiana. The sequence continues at coordinate 24,633 of JALREL010000196.1, forward strand.
GTTGGCGATCACACCGAAATTGCCGAAGAAGCCTTCGGTGAAGACCTTGAACGGGATTTGCGCTGCAACTTCCCAGCCCTTGAGCGTTGCACCAGATCCGTTGACCGTGGTCGACAGCGTCCAGATCGGCTGCGTCAGCAATGCGGGGTTGAGCGCAGCCGGAGAGCTCGGGCTCAGCACCGAAAGCGGAAGGCCGGTTTGCGCGAAAGTTGCGCCGGTCAGCGAAGCCGACTGGGTAAAGGTCTTCACATCCTTCTTGAACCAGGCAACCGAAAGCAGGGCCTGCGGCGCGAAATACCACTCCGCCGCCAGGTCGATATTGGTTGCACGATACGGCTCAAGGAAAGGGTTGCCGCTGGTGACGCGGAAGTTGAAACCATCGGCCGAACCACCAGGCGTCAGCGAGCCGAGCGTCGGGCGGGTCATCACGTCTGCGATGGCAGCACGCAGGATCAGGTTATCGGTCGGGAACAGCGCAAGGTTGGCCGATGGCAGCCAATCTTCGTAGCTGCGGGTGACCGTTGCGTTGACGCCGCTGACCAAGCCGTAAGAGCTTTGGTCGGTCTTGGCATAGCGGATACCTGCGTTAAGCGCATATTCGAGGCCGAGTACATCGCCCTTTGCGTCAAACTGCAGATAGGCACCCTTGGTGGTTTCCTGCACCCCGCGAATGTTGCCGGTGTCGTTTGCCAGCGGACGGCTGTACAGCCCGGTGAAGGCAGCGGAGGCCGCAAGGTTGGGTACCAGCCAGCTGTTGGTGTTGCCTGCCGGCTGGCCAGCTTTGCCCAGTGTGAACATTTCCGATAATGCGGCGGTAACCGGGAAGCCATAGACGGCGGTCGGGCCAAACAGGCTGCTCGGCGAGCAGGCGATGGTGCCCGAAGTGCTCGTCACAAGGCTGGTTCCGCCATTGCCGCAGACCGCAGTGTCACGGGTGTAAGCTTCAAGGTCGAAGTTGAACCGGCGCCACACAGCCCCTGCCTTGACGGTGAAGCCGTCGGCAATATCCCATTCGGTGCGCAGTTGTGCAGTCTTGAAGCGGTTGGTCACGTTCGACGGACGGTCACGGATTTCCGCGAGCTGGAAATTGGCCGGGTCTGTCACGCTGGTTCCGAAGGTCAGTTTCGGGAACGCCATGTTGGTGTAGTCGAACGAATAGCCCTGCGCGTCGCGGTCATCAAAGATGATCGTGGTTTCAACGGGGATATCGGCATTCGATTTCGAAACGCCGCCGGTCAAAGTGAAGCGGAAGCTGTCCGAAAGATCCTGGTCCCAAGTGCCACCGACCTGATAGAATTCGGTGCTGCTCTTGCGTTTGTAATGCTCGGTGCGAACCCACGCATCGTTCAGGGTCGCCGAGATCATGTTGTTATTCGAATCGTAGACGGGGTTGACCAGATTGATCGAGCGCTCGTTCGAACGCAGCAGAACCTCGCCCCACTTTTCTTCGCGGACTGCATCGAATTTCGAATAAAGGGCATCGATCGACAATTTGGTCGAATCGGTCGGAGCGAACTGGACCGATCCGGTAACGCCCAGCCGTTCACGATCATGGGCGACTTCGCCATAGCGCGGAATGCGCGGGTGGAAAGCGAGCGTTGCCTGATCGCACGCGGCATTGCCGGCGTTATAGGTGCCGCCCGAATTGGCGGTGGTGAAGCAGTTCACGCCATTGACGCTGTCAAAGCGTGCCTGCGCCCAGCGCACGGTGTTGTTGCCGAGTTCGAGCGTCTTGGTGTTCGAATAAGCGGCGGAAACCGAAGCACCAAATGTGCCGGCATCGTTGCGCCATGAAAGCAGGCCGGCAACGCGCGGGCCGACTTTTTCGGACAGGTCGTTGTATGAACCGACCAGCGAAGCCGCCCCGGTAAATCCGGATTTGCCGGCGAGCGGGTTGCCGGTGTTCAGGTCGACAACTGCGCCCAGCGAACCTTCATCAAGGCTGGCTTCGGCGGTCTTGCGTACCACGAGGCTAGAAAAGAGTTCCGATGCAAAGACGTTGAAGTCAAAGGCGCGGTCGCGGTTGGCGCTGGCACCATCGACCGAGGTTGCGATGGTTTCCATGCCGTTCACGCGAACGCGGGTGAATTGCGACGAAAGGCCACGAACCGTGATCGAGCGCCCTTCACCAGCATCGCGCGAGATCGAGATGCCGGGAATACGCTGCAGCGATTCAGCCAGGTTCTGGTCAGGGAATTTGGCGATATCTTCGGCGACGATCGCATCGACCGCGGCAACCGAGTCCCGCTTTACGTTGAGCGCAGCCTCAAGCGACTGGCGGAAACCGGTGACGATGATTTCATCTCCGGCCGCTTCTTCAGCACCGGTATCAGTAGCAGGCGCTTCCTGTGCCTGCGCAGAACCAACGGCCAATACGGCAACCGAAGCGGCACAAAGCAAGCGTGCCGCGAGATGCCGGGATGAAGCTTTTTGTGAGACCTTCATTACAAACTCCCCTAATTTCCGGCTTTGACACCGGTGTCTTTGCGATTCGGACAAAGGGGGTGCAAACGTCCTCCCAGGTCCCGTGTTCCCCCGGTTTGTGCCTTTATCTTCCGGAATTGCCGCATTTTTTGCGATCTTCGTTTCCGGGAGAATTGCTTTAAGGTAACCGGTGTCATAAAGACATTGTGATAAAGCGCGGCCCGTGTCAAGATGCTGCGCACTTTTGGAGGATAGCCTTTTGCGTACGATATTTGCGGCCTTGTTACTGCTCACTTCATCCCCCGTGCTGGCAGAGCCTGCCTTCCCGGGCGCGGTCGGCTGGGCGAGTGAAACCCCCGGCGGTAGGGGCGGCCAGATCATTCGCGTTACAAATCTGAATGCCGATGGGCCGGGCAGCCTGAAGGCCGCGATCGAGACAAAGGGTCCGCGCATAGTCGTTTTCGAAGTGGCTGGTCAGATCGATTTGGGCAAGACGAGCCTTCAGATTACCGAACCTTTTTTGACCATTGCCGGCCAAACGGCGCCATCGCCCGGGATTACCCTGATCAAGGGAGGCATTGACCTTAAGACGCACGACGTGATCATCCGCCATATTCGCGTCCGCACCGGAGCCGATGGCGAGAAGCGGATGAGCGGATGGGAAGCCGATTCGATCTCGACGGTCGCGGCGCATAATGTGATCATCGACCATTGCACCTTCATGTGGGGTATCGATGAAAACATGTCTGCCTCGGGCCCGCGCTTTACCGGCAGTTCGGTCGAGGACTGGCGCAAGGGCACCAGCCGCAACATAACTTTCAGTTACAATCTGGCCGCCGAAGGCCTTGCCGATTCGAGCCACCCCAAGGGGGAGCATAGCAAGGGGTCGCTGGTCCATGACAATGCGACCGGCATCCTCTTCTATCGCAATATCTGGGCGCACAATGTCGAGCGATCACCGCTGCTGAAAGGCGGGGTGCAGGCGGCGATGGTCAACAACCTGATCTATGATCCGGGCAAACGCGCGGTGCATTACAACCTGATGGCGCTTGAATGGGCTGGCCAGCCTTATGCCACTGGTGAGTTGTCGGCGGTCGGCAATGTGATGCGCGGCGGGCCATCGACCGATGCTGCTTTGCCCTTCCTGATGCTGGGCGGCGATGGCGACCTCATATATTATGGCAAGGACAATATCGCGGTCGACAAGCATGGCGTGCCGCTGCCGCAATTCGGCCGTTATGGCGAAACACAGGCAAAACTGATTGCGGCGAAAAAACCCGTCAACTGGTGGCCCGGGCTGAAGGTACTGCCGGCACGCGATGTCGAAACCCATGTTCTCGCACTCGCCGGTGCCCGGCCTTGGGATCGCGATGCACATGACATTCGTGTGCTGTTCTTTGTCGCCGAAGGTCGCGGTGAAATCATCGACGATGAAAGTAAGGTCGGCGGCTATGGCGAAGTGAAGCCCGTAACCGCACCCTTTGTGGAAGCCGACTGGAACCTCGATACCATGGAGCCCAAGTCGGGCATCTATCCGGGCCAGAAACGCGGTCCGCAAGAGGCGCTTTCAACGCGGGACCGGAGCATGCGGCAATGATGCTTTCGCTCTTCCTCGCATTGGCTGCGCCGCCGATGGTGGTGGTGCGCGAAGAAGATGTGAAGCGCGAGGAGCCACCGCCGCATGGCAATATCGGCATGTCGACCGCCTATCGCATCAGCGACGCGGTTCCTGCCCCGCGGGCGATGGAGTTCCGCAAACGCATATTGCATCGGGGGGCGGCGATCGGGCTGCACCCGATCAATCATGATGAGGTTTATTATGTCCTCTCGGGCGAGGGCGATGTGTCCAGCGATGGCGTCACCACCCGATTGAAGCCAGGGATGGCGGCCTATCTGTTCAAGGATGCGGTTGTCGGCATCCGGCAGGTGGGCAAAAAACCGCTGACCTTGATCATCAGCTATCCCAATAACCAGCAATAAGGCCGATCAGCTTCCCGGCTGGATATAGGGGACGCGTGCGAATAGTTCGCGTTCCCATTTGCGCGGATCCTTAACCATGCGGCTGACGCTATCGAACACCATGGTCTCGCGGCCCGGCACGGTATAGCTGGCCCAGCCGGGATTGCCGGTGCGGGCGAAGCGGACGAAAGCGTCCATCACCGTGTTGCTCATCGCCTGACGGGCGGGGGTGGGCTCCTCGAAGGTGCCAAAGGACAAGCCGATATCATCGGTATGCTTCGCCTGCTCGAAATCGAGTTGGTAGACCCAGGTCTGTTTCACCCCGGCGCGAGCGCGGGCATCAGCTTCTTCGACCTGTCCGCGCCAGGAACGGCCGGCGGTCACCATGCGGTGGAAAATCTGGTCAGGGGCGTCCGCAGGGTAGCGCGCGCGAAACTGCGCCAAGACCCAAGCGGGATCGATATCGACTTTCAGCTCTGGCCCGGCACGCTGTGCAAGGTTGCTCCAGTCGAGCCCTTGCAGCTTGGGATGATCGGGCGGGAAGAAGGCACGCGTTTCGGCCACCGTATTGCCCAGCAGCATCGGGATCGTATTGCCCTGCGGCGCCGGATCGGGCCAGAACGGGTGGCGGTTGACATGCTTCATGTCCAGCACCGGTCCCATATAGACTCCGCCGCCCATGATCGGGTCAATTGCCGACAGCGCTGCGACCAGCGCCTCGGTGGAGGCGGCCGCCGGATCGGTCCCCAGCTTGTCGACGAAGGCCTGCGCGCGCTTGCGGGCGTTGAGCGGGCCGGATGCAGTGACTTGCTGGCCGCTCATCGTGATCGCCTTGTGGAACAGGCCCTTCGCCTCTGGCATGGCCATCAGCGTCGCAATCTTTGCCCCGCCGCCGGACTGGCCGAAGACGGTTACATTGCCGGGATCGCCGCCGAACTTGGCAACATTTGCCTGGACCCATTTGAGCGCAAGGATCAGGTCAAGTTGCCCGGCATTGCCGCTGCTGGGGAAGCGATCGGGCAGGTAGAGATAACCGAAGACGTTGAGCCGGTGATTGACGGTGACTACGACTACATCGCCACGTTCGGCGAGTTTGGCGCCGTCGTTGAGCGGGTCAGCGACCGAACCGGAAGAATAAGCGCCGCCATGTATATAGACCATGACCGGTTTGGCACGGGCAGGTTGCGGATCGGGAGTCCAGACATTGAGGAACAGGCAGTCCTCGCTTTGCGGTTGGTAGCGCGGGCTTTGCTGCGGGCAGGACGGCCCGAGGGCTGACGGCGTGGCGAAATCGGGCTGGCCGAAAGGGACCGGCTCCGGTGCTTGGAAGCGCGCCGCGCGGGCGTAGCGGATGCCA
>JALREL010000222.1 GCA_023262005.1 Sphingorhabdus sp.
GTTTTCATGCCCTATTCAGGCAGCAGGATTTAGGCAAATTGGCCAAATGAGGAGCCATTTCATGAGCAAAGCGACCCTTTCCGCACTGGCCGCGCTTTTCGCGCTTTCCGCCACACCTGCATTGGCGCAGGAGGCGGAGGCTGCGCCTGCGGCTACCGATGCCGAAAAGATCAACATGGTTATCGTTTATGGCGACGACAAATGCGAAGAGAGCAATGCGGATACCATCAATGTCTGCGCACGGCTTTCGGAAGCGGATCGCTATCGCATCCCCACGCCGCTGCGTGATGACATCAACAACCCGCGCAAGGAAGCCTGGACGCAGCGCGTCCTCGCTTATGAATATGTCGGTCGCGAAGGCACGATGAGCTGCACGCCCACCGGCGGTGGCGGCTTTACAGGTTGCGGCCTCAAGGAAATCGATGCCGCTTATGCGGAAAAGGAACAGGATCCAGGCCTTGCCTTTGGCCGGATGATCGCTGCCGAACGCAAGAAGCGCCTTGCTGCCATCGATGCCGAGGCAGAACTGGTCGAGCAGCGGGTACAGCAGTTTGAAAAGGAACGTGCCGAGCGCGAAGCGCGCCTGCAAGCCGAAGCTGAAGCTGCGGCCGAAAAGGAATTGCAGGACGGCGCCCTGCCGCAACCCAAATAAGTTACGGCAGGGCGGCTGTAATCATTTGTTCAGCAGGTTTTTCTGCCAGAACATCAACGACGTCCAAAACTGGTAATCGACATTTTCCTTCTTAGCGAAGCCATGGCCTTCGTTGGTGCCAACAAGGTGCCAGGCCGAACCGCCCTTGTCCCGTATCGCCTTCACGATCTGGTCAGCCTCTGACTGCGGAACGCGCGGGTCGTTTGAACCGGTTATCACCATCATCGGCTTTTCAATTTCGGAAACACGGGTCAGCGGAGAGATTTCGAGCAGCTTGGCACGCTGCACCGGATCGCGCTCATCGCCATATTCCACCCGGCGCAGGTCGCGGCGATAGCTTTGCGTGTTTTCGAGGAAGGTGACGAAGTTGGAGATGGCGACGATACAATTGGTCGCCCGCAGCTTCGCCTTGTATTGCACTGCCGCAGCGTAGCACATGTAGCCGCCATAGGAACCGCCGGTCAGGCCAAACCGGCTCGCATCTAGGCCATTATCTTTGGCCAGATGATCGAGGAATGCGCCCATGTCCTTCACCGAATCCTCGCGCTTGAAGGGACCGTTATCGAGGCTGACAAAGGTCTTCCCATAGCCGGTCGATCCACGGACATTGGGGTAGAAAATGGCGACGCCCAGTTCATTGAGCAAATAGTTGCTGCGGCCCTGGAAACCCGGGCGGGATTGCCCCTCGGGCCCGCCATGGACATTCATGATCATCGGCCGTTTCCCCGGGAACTTGGCCGGATCAGGCCGGTAGAGGAAGCCGGATACCGCGAGCCCGTCAAAACTTTTGACAGTCACCAACTCCGGCTCGACATTTTTCGTCACATCTAGCCCACCAGTTTCGCTCTCGGTCCAGCGCGTGATTTTCAGGGTTTTCGGATCGATGCTGAAAGCATCGGCCGCACTGCGGGCGGAGGTGAAGGTGATGCCGATCTCGCCCCAAGGGGCGACATCCAAACCGCCAACGATGCCTGCGGGGAGGGCATCTACCGTCCGTACCTTGCCTGTTTTCAAGTCCATCAGCCGCAATTTGCTCATCCCCGCCTCATTAATGACATAGGCGAGGAAGCTGCCGTCATCGGCGATGTCGAACGTATCGACATCCCATTTCTCCGCAGGGCCTGTGGGGGTGAATTTGCCGCTGGCTGGATCGAGCGTGCCGAGGCGTTGGAAATCCGACCCCTCGTCACTCATCACCCACAAGGTCCCGTCTGGGGCAAATTGGGCGCCCGAATAGGCGATTGTCTGGCTGTGGTCACCGATCGGCGTCATCGCCCCTGTGGCCAGATCGAGCCGGTTCAGGTTGACCTTCTGGACAGAGACATACTGCCCCACCAGCGCCCAGCTTTTGTCGGGGGCGAAATCCGCGACAGCCCAGCCGCCGCCCTTGACCTCAGCGACCATGCGCGCCGAGGAAGGATCGCGCGGATTCATGATGTAAATGTCGTTGTCGGTGCCATTGCGCTTGGTGGAGCTATAGGCGATCAGCTCGCCATCCTTGCTCCAGGCATTAAGGCCGTTGCGGCTTTTGCCGTCGGTCAGCATTTCGAGGCGACCATTCTTCATGGCGTAGATCTGGTAGAATTCGTTGCCGCCAATGTCCTTTTGTACCAGCATGATGTCGCCCGATTTGGGCGCCCAGGTCGCGCCGCCAACTGGTTCGGCCTCAAAGGTCAATTGTTTGCGGGCACCCATCGGCATCGCGACACGATGGATCTGCGCAGTGTTACCGAAACGGGTCGAAATCAGCATCGATTTGTCGACCGGGTGCCAGCCGACAAAACCAGCGCTGCGGTTTTCCATATAAGGGCGGGTTTCCGCTGCCAGTTCGGCCGGGACATCGGGGATGCCATCGGCAATCAGGGCTGCCGGTTTGGGTACGATATTGGCCGGGCTGCCTTCCTGCGCCATTGCAGGCGCAAACGGCAGAATCATGGCTGCGATGAGTGCAGTCTTACGCATATGGAAACTCCTCTGTTGCTGGGTGAGGAGTAAATCCGCTCCCCGGACGTGGCAACCCGGGCATTCGACCAATAGCACTCTGCTTTCGACTTCGGTCGGCCTCGGCTCAATCGGCGAGCAAGCCTCGCATGATCAGCTCGATCGTATGTTCGCGATAGGCGTCGCGCATTTCGGGTGAGATGTCGTGCTGGTCATAGCAGTGCCGTAATACGAGGCGTGCCGAGAAAAAGCGGTCTGCCGCACCTGTAACCGAAAAATAGAAAAGCTGCGGATCGACCGGGCGGAATTTACCGGCTTTCACGCCTTCCTCGATCAGCACGTCATAGGCATCGGAGAGCGGTTTCAGATAGCGCTCGGCTATGCGCGCCGCCTCAATCGGTGCGGCATCGCGGACCATGCGCATCATCAGGCGGTTGAGGTAGGGGAAGGTGTAATAGGTGTCGATCACACCGCTAATATGTCGGCGCAGCTTCTCTTCCGGCGGCATGTCTTTCGCCACCAGCGCATTGAGGTCGATCACGATCTTGCCCATGTCACGATCGAGAAGCGCGAGCATCAGACCATTCTTATTACCGAAATAATATTTGACCAACGCACTGTTGAGGCCAGCACGCAGCGACAATTCGGAAAGCGAAAGATCAATTGTGTCGCCTTCGCGCATGATTTCGCTTGCTGCTTCCAGCAGCTGTTCGCGTGCGCCGCTTTGCGTTTCGTTGGCGTTTGTCGCCTTTTGACCGTTTGTTGCCACGGTTTTACTCCCCCGGGGATCTGGGTCGGGTTAAGGCCCCGACCCATTTAATCGATTAGTTATATACCGGTTCCTCCCACCAAGGAAAGAAGTCTGGCATATCTGTGGATACTTTATCCGGATAGTTGGGCGCGCGCTTCTCAAGGAAGCTGGCAATTCCCTCCTTTGCATCGCCGGAACGCGAGCGGCGATAGATGGCGCGGCTATCGATCTTGTGCGCCTCCATCGGGTGCGGTTGGGCGGCGTTGCGCCACAGCATGTGACGGGTTAGCGCGACCGAAACCGGTGCGGTGTTGTCGGCGATTTCGCGGGCCAGCTTGCGGGCTTCGGCCAGCAGCTCGCCTGCGGGATGCACCGAACGGACGAGACCGCCTTTCAACGCTTCCTGTGCGTCAAAAATGCGGCCGGTATAGCACCATTCGAGTGCCTGTTGCGGCCCGACAAGGCGCGGCAGGAACCAGCTGGAGGCGGCCTCGGGAACAATACCACGGCGGGCAAAGACGAAACCGAAACGCGCGCTTTCGCTTGCAAGGCGGATATCCATAGCCAGCTGCATGGTCACACCGATGCCGACAGCCGCGCCGTTGACAGCAGCGATCACCGGTTTCTTGCATTGATAGATGCGCAGGGTCAGCAGGCCGCCGCCATCGCGCACGCGCGTATCGGAAAGGTCGCTTACCGCTTCACCGCTGGCAAAGACATGCTTGCCATCTTCCGGCGTCAAATCGGCACCTGCGCAAAAGGCGCGATCGCCATGGCCGGTGACGATGACAGCTCGGACATTGTCGTCGGCGTCGATCTCGTCAAAGGCCGAAATCATCTCGTTCATCATCGTGCCAGTGAAGGCGTTCATCTTGTCGGGGCGGTGTAACGTGATCGTCGCAACGCCATTTTCGACTTCGTACAAAATCTGTGTGTAATTGCTCATTCGGGCATCCTCTTGGAAAAAAGAAACCCCCCTCGCTGCGCGAGAGGGGTGTCATGGAAAGCGAGCCATGTGGCCGCTTTCGAAACTCCCGCATGCGGGAGCGAATAGTGCATCAACGCGGCGCCATGCGGATGGCGCCGTCGAGGCGGACGTCTTCGCCGTTGAAATAGCCATTCTCGATCATCAGCATCGCGAGAGCAGCATATTCTTCGGGATTGCCGAGACGCTTCGGATAGGGAACCGATGCGCCGAGTGCATCCTTCACCGGCTGCGGCGCAGCGGCGAGCAGCGGGGTGTTGAAGATGCCCGGAAGGATGGTGTTGACGCGGATCGCTTCGTTCGAAAGGTCGCGCGCAATCGGCAGGGTCATGCCGACAACACCAGCCTTCGACGCTGAATAGGCAGCCTGACCAATCTGGCCATCTTCGGCAGCGACCGAAGCGGTGTTGACGATCGCGCCGCGATCACCATCAGCCTGCGGATCGAGCGTCAGCATGCCGGCTGCCGACTTGGCTATGCAGCGGAAGGTGCCGATCAGGTTGATCTGGATGATCCATTCGAACGCCGAAACCGGGAAATGCTTGATCGAGCCGTCTTCCTTCGAACGGCTGGCGGTCTTGATCGCGTTGCCGGTGCCTGCACAGTTGACGAGGATGCGCTCCTGGCCATGCGCTTCACGCGCCTTGGCAAAGGCTGCGTCGACTTCTTCCTCGCTAGTCACATTGACCTTGCAGAAAACACCGCCGATTTCGGCAGCCATGGCGTTGCCCTTTTCTTCGTTCAGGTCGAAAATCGCAACCTTGACGCCCTTGGCAGCGAGCGCGCGAGCAGTGGCAGCACCAAGGCCCGATGCGCCGCCAGTGACTACAGCTGCGACTGATGAGTCGAGTATCATTCTAATTTCCTTCTTGTTCGTCGCCCCGGTGAAGGCCGGGGCCGTTGGAGGTTAATTCATTAGGTTTTGCGTGAGCAGGCCGTCGCCCCTGCCTGCGCAGGGGCGACGGGGCTCAAAGCCGTTCGATGATGGTGACGTTGGCCTG
>JALREL010000225.1 GCA_023262005.1 Sphingorhabdus sp.
GCAAATGAAATGAAATCGCTTGGTCTGGTAAGTGAAGTCCATGCCGATGCCGATCTTGCCGATGCAACGATGGTGCTTGCGCAAGCCATCGCGCAAAAAAGTCCGGCAGCGCTCACCCGGATGAAAGAGGTCGCGCGCGCGTCGGCTGACAAATCATGCGCCGATGCGCTTCTCCATGAACAGGTAATGCTGCGCCAGCATTTGCGTTCTGCCGACCTGCAAGAGGGTTTGCGCGCTTTTGCTGAAAAGCGATCGCCGCAGTTCGTCGGCCGATGAGGCAAACCGCACTTTTCAGGAGAGCCATATGACCGATATATTTGTTGCAGGCGTCGGCATGACCCAATTCGGTCGCCACTTGGAGCGAAGTCTCTATGACCTCGTCGGCGAGGCAGTTAGTCTTGCGCTGCGCGACGCCGGCTGTGAAGCGACCGACATCGAAGCAGGCTATTTCGCATCGGTAACGGCTGGTTCCTTACACGGGCAGACCTCGATTCCGGGTCCGATTGCTTTGCGCCGGTGTGGGATCGAAGGCGTGCCTGTCTTCAGCGTCGAGAATGCTTGCGCTGCTGGTTCGTCGGCCTTCCATCTTGCAGCCCAGGCGCTGAAGGCGGGCAACTGTGACATCGCTATCGCCGTTGGCGCGGAAAAAATGAACGTGCCGGACAAGGCAAAGATGTTCGGTGTGTTTGACGGGGGCTGGGATGTCAGCACCGTTGATGAAAACAAAGCTGCCTTGTTGGCTTTGGGCGGAGGTGTAACGCCACCGCCCGGATCTATGTCGGACAAGCCCTACAGCGTATTCATGGACGTGTATGCCGCGCTTTGTCGCGATCATATGACGCGCTACGGAACAACGCAGCGCCAGATTGCTGCCATTGCGGCTAAAAATCATCATCATTCGGTCCACAATCCGCTGTCGCAGTTCAGGACCGATTATTCGATCGATGAAGTCCTTGCCGCCCCACCGATCACTTACCCCCTGACCTTGCCGATGTGTTCGCCGATCAGCGATGGCGCGGCAGCGGTCGTTTTGTGCAGCGAGAGAGGGCTTGAACGTCTGCATGGCTCCAAGGACCGTGCTGTCCGCTTGCTCGCAAGCGTCATCCAGACCGGAATCACACGTACAGCCGATGAGCCTGAAAAGGGCATCTCGCACCGCGCTGCGCTCAAGGCCTATGCAATCGCGGCAATCGATCCGGCTGATGTCGATGTCGCGGAAGTGCACGACGCGACGGCGTTTGGAGAGATCAGCACCGCAGAATCGTTGATGCTTGCGCCACGCGGCGAAGCAGGACCGGCGGCAGAGCGCGGCGACTTTAGCATTGGTGGACGCATTCCGATCAATCCGTCTGGTGGGCTTGAGTCGAAAGGCCACCCGATAGGTGCGACTGGTCTCGGCCAAATCCACGAACTGGTAACGCAGCTGCGCGGTGAAGCTGGCGTTCGGCAGGTCGATGATGCGCGTCTTGCTATCCAGGAAAATGGCGGTGGTCTTTACGGCATCGAAGAAGCCGTCGTCGCCGTAAACATATTCGCAAAAAGCTAGACTGAAGGAACGACAGTGGGCCATGTAATCAGAACCGAAGAGCAAGAAATGGCCGTCGACGGCTTGAAACGTTACCTTGCCGAGAAAGTTGAGACCATCTTCAGCAAGACCCACCGCGACAGTTTCGTGCCAAAAGCGGAGATGAGGGCGATCATGACAGAGCTTGCCGGTTTCGGACTGGTATCTGGCATGGTGCGCGAACAGCACGGCGGTATGGGTATCGACTGGCTGACCAATACGATGTTGTTCGAAGAGGTTTGTGCGACATCTGCCGACCTCTCGATTCCAGTCCTGATCAACTCTTTCGGGGCGCAAATGTTGGACCTTATCGCGCCCGACCATTTACGCGACCGCTATCTGCCCGGTCTTGTCGCAGGCACAGCGTTTTGCAGCGTCGCTGTTTCGGAGCCGGACGTTGGCTCCAACGTCCTCGAGGTCAAAACCCGCGCGCGCAAGGATGGTAACGACTATATCATCAGCGGTGAAAAGACTTGGATCAGCAACGGCAGCTATTCCGACTTTCTAATCTGCACGTGCCGCACCAGCGACGATCCGCGCAAAGGGCTGACGCACTTTCTGCTCGACAAAAAAGAACATCCTTACGAGGTTCGCGATATCAAAAAAATCGCGCTAAACAGCCAATCAACTGCGCAAATTTTCCTGAACGACGTCCGCGTTCCGGCCAGCAACATGATTGGCAATGAAGGCGAAGCTCTCAAAAACACGCTGTCGTTGTTTGAACGATCGCGCGTTTTCGTTGGCGTTCAAGGGCTGGGCGTGGCCCGGCGTGCGCTCGAAGAAGCCGTACGTTATGCCAAAGAACGCAAGCAGCACGGCAAGGTCATTGCCGGACACCAGCTGATTTCCGCGATGCTGGCTGAAATGGCAACACATGTCGATGCGGCAAGGCTGCTTGTTTATCGCAGTGCTTCGATGATCGAGGCTGGCATGTCGGCCGAGATGGAAGCCGCGATGGCCAAATATTATGCCACCGAAATAGCGGTAAAAGTAGCTCGGCAAGCAGTGCAAATCCATGGCGGCAATGGCGTCACCACCGACTTCCTTGTCGAAAAGCTCGCCCGCGAGGCCATCATCATGACAATCCCAGAAGGGACAACGCAAATCCAGCAACTCATCATCGGACGCGCGCTGACCGGCGTCCCCGCATTCTAAGGGTCTCTCATGATCATCCAGGACAAAGTCATCGTTATAACTGGCGGTGCATCCGGCCTCGGCCTTGCAACCGCGCGATACATGGCAAACGAAAAGGGCGCACGGGTCGCGATATTCGACATGAACGCCGAAGCCGGTCACGCGGCAGCGGCGGACATCGGCGAGCGCGCGATGTTCGTAGAAACCGACGTCTCCAACGATGAATCGGTGCGCGCGGCAGTCGAGGCCGTGGTTGCCACGTTCGGCACAATCCACGTTTGCATCAACGCAGCTGGACTCGCCGGTCCATCCAAAGTGCTGGGCAAAGACGGCAAGGCAACTTCGCTTGCGCGTTTCGCGCAAACTATCGCGGTTAATCTCACAGGCGTTTTCAACGTCATGTCAAAATGTGCCGAGCAGATGGCGACCAATGAACCCGAAGCGGGCGAAGAGCGTGGGGTCGTAATCAACATATCGTCGGGTGCAGCCTTCGAGGGATCAATCGGTCAATGCGCTTATGCCGCATCAAAAGCAGCATTGCTTGGCCTGAACATGCCCGCGGCGCGTGAACTCGGGGCAGTTGGCGTGCGGGTCAATGCAATTGCCCCCGGCCTGTTCATGACGCCGATGGTCAACGAGCTTGAGGAAAAGGTTGTAGCTTCTTTGTTGACGGTGGTCGAAGCGCCCAAACGGCTGGGCGACATGCGCGAATTTGCGCATTGTTGTGCTTTCATTATCGAGAATGCGTATCTCAATGCAGAGACAATCCGTCTCGACGCCGCATCGCGGCTACGCGCGCGGTAAGGCAATGGAATACGATTACGTCATCATAGGTGCGGGCTCGGCAGGCGCGGTCGTTGCGAACCGATTGAGTGCTGACCCGTCAGTAACGGTCGCGCTCATCGAAGCGGGAGGCAATGGTCGCAGCTGGATGGTGGACGTGCCTGGGGCATTCGGCCTGCACGCCTCGCTCAAATCGCACAACTGGGCTTACGACTCGCTCCCATGCCCTGGCACCGCAAACCGCGTTCATTTTTGTCCGCGAGGTAAAGGGGTCGGCGGGTCGTCATCGATCAATGGCATGATCTATATCAGAGGGGCTGCAAGCGATTATGACCATTGGGCTCAGCTCGGCAATCACGGCTGGTCTTACGCCGATGTTCTCCCCTACTTCCGCCGCGCAGAGGCAAACAGCCGAGGCGGGAATGCCTATCACGGCGATACGGGGCCGTTACCCGTCACCGACGTTCCCACCGACTATGCGATGGTGCGCGCCTTTGTCGCCGCTGGGGTAGAGGCGGGGCACTTGCTAAACACCGACTTCAACGGCCCCGAAACCGAGGGTGTAGGCGAGTATCAGTTCACAAGG
>JALREL010000060.1 GCA_023262005.1 Sphingorhabdus sp.
AGTAAGCATCGCCGTCATCCGTTGAAAAAGTGCAATCGCCTCAGGCGGCGATGGCGTAAGGTTGGATCTCACCCGAAAGGTAAAGATTGCGCGCCTTGGCCCGGCTGAGCTTGCCCGAGCTGGTGCGCGGCAAGGTGCGCGGCGGGACCAGTTCGACAACGCAATTCATGCCAGTCACCGAACGGACCTTGTCCTTGATCTGCTCGCGCAATTTGGCGCGCTCGGCTTCGTCCGAAGTGCGGCACTGCACGAGCACGGCAGGGGTTTCTTCGCCGCCATTGGTGACCGCAAAAGCGGCGATGTCGCCCGCCTTGAAACCCGGCAATTGCTCAACCGCCCATTCGATATCCTGCGGCCAATAATTCTTGCCGTTGATAATGATCATGTCCTTGGCACGGCCAACTATGTATATGTATCCATTGGACATATATCCCATGTCGCCGGTGTCGAGCCAGCCATCCGCCATGCAGGCCTCGGTCGATTCCGGATCGCGGAAATAGCCGACCATCAGCGACGGGCCGGTGCACCACACCTTGCCGATGACGCGATCGGGCAGGATATTGCCATTCTCGTCGCGCACTTCGATTGCCATGTCCTTCACGGCCTTGCCGCAATTGACGATGGCGCGATAGCGTGTCGGGCGGTCGGGCGATCCGGGCACGCCGGTAAGCTCGCTTTCCTCAACCAGCTCAACCTGGATACCCTCACCCGGCGGCATGATCGAAACCGCCAGCGTCGCTTCGGCCAGGCCATAGCTGGGCAGGAACGAACTGGCCTTGAAGCCGGCATCGCCAAAGGCATCGACAAAAGCCTGCATCACATCGGGGCGGATCATGTCGGCCCCATTGCCGGCGAGTCGCCAATGGTCGAACTTGAAACGCTCCGAAACCTGGCTCTGGCTCGAAATGCGGCGGGCGCAGATATCGTAACCAAAGGTCGGCGAATAGCTGATCACCGTGCCCTCGGCGCGGCTGATCATGTCGAGCCACGCCAGCGGACGACGGGCGAAATCCTCGGTCTTCATGTAATCGGTCGATACCTGGTTGGCGACGACCGAGAGGAAGCAACCAACGAGGCCCATGTCATGATACCAGGGCAACCAGGAGACGCAGCGATCGGTCGGCTCAAGCCGCATCCCGTGGCTGTGCGCTGACAGGTTGTTGAGCAGCGCCTTGTGCGTCACGGCAACGCCGTGCGGGAAGCGGGTCGATCCGCTCGAATATTGCAGGTAGCAAATCTCGTCAGTGGTCGCCTGCGGCAGATCGGTCTTGAGCGCGATGCGATCGTTGAATTCAGCCCAGTCGATACCCTCGACATTGCAGCGCTTCGCCGCTTCGCCGGCCATTTCCGAAAGTTCGGGCGGGAAGAACAGGATGGAGGGATCACTGCTGTTCAGTTGGACCATGATCTGGTCGATATAGCTTTCCTTACCGCCAAAGCTGGTTGGCAGCGGCAGTGGAACCGGCCAGGCGCCAGCATAGACACAGCCAAAAAACAGCGCGGCAAATTCAGGTCCGGTTTCAGCGATGATCGCGATCCGATCTTCCTTTTTGACGCCATGGCTGATCAGGCGATAGGCAACGTCGAGCGCATCGGTGCGCATCTCGCTGAACGGGTAAGGCCGCGCCAGTTCACCACGCATATCGTGGAAATTGAGGCCGCGTACACCGCGCGCTGCATAGTCCAGCGCTTCCCCCAGAGTTTCAAAGTCTGAAAACCGGCGCTCCAGCGTATCGCTGGAGGGCGTAGGTGTTAGACCGGTCATGTGCTTTCCCTTAAAATCTTGCGATCCCTAAGCCTGTCCTTTTACCCGCGCTTTGGAGTTCAAATTTCGACCCGACTGTGGCAACAATGCGGCGCAGTGACTGCTCCAAAAAGACACAAGGCTCCCAAGCCATTGAATCCGGTGAAGTTGCGCGACCTCGCGCTGCACTATGTCGGGCGCTATGCCACCAGCCGCAAGAAGCTATCCGACTATCTTGCCCGCAAGCTGCGTGAGCGCGGATGGGAGAGCGAAAAAACGCCGGATATCAACGCGCTGATCACCGATTTTGTGCGCCTTGGCTATATCGACGACGCTGCCTTTGCTGCAGCACGCGCCCGAACCCTTTCCGCACGCGGTTTGGGCAAAAGGCGAGTGCAAGAAGATTTGCGCGCCAAGGGCATTTCCGAAGATGATGCGCACGACGCACAGGAAGAAAGCGACGCGCAGAAATGGGAATCGGCTGAGCGCTTTGCCAAACGCAAACGCATAGGGCCTTATGCCACCGAACCCGCGTCGGAAGAGCAAAGGCGCAAGCAATTTGCCGCTTTCCTGCGTGCGGGGCATGATTTTGAACTGGCGCGCCGTTTCGTCAACGCTTCACCCGGGGAAGAAGTCGAGGCAGATTAGCAGCATGAACCGCCGATTCGTCCTTGCGGCGCTGCCGCTTTTGATCACCCTGACCGCTGCAACCCCGCCCAAAAAGGCGTCTGCACCTCCTGCCACCTTGCCCGATCTGGTGAAGGTGGTGCTGACGACCGAATTGGGGCCAATCGAACTCGAGCTCGACGCAAAGCGGGCGCCAATCGCAACACGCAATTTCGTGCGCTATGTCGACCAGAAGCGGTTTGATGGCATTACATTCTACCGCGCAATGAAGCTCCCCTGGGGTGAGCAACCCAATGGCCTGATCCAGGCGGGCACCCGCGGTGACCCGCGCCGCGACCTGCCGCCGATAGCGCATGAAACCACCGACCAGACGGGCATTTTGCACAAAGCGGGCTCGATCTCGATGGCGCGCTGGGCCCCGGGCACCGCAAAGGGCGACTTTTCGATCCTGCTTTCGGATATGCCCAGCCTTGATGCCGATCCCAAATCGACCGATCCCGAAACCCGCGCCGGCTATACCGCGTTCGGCCGCGTTTCCGCCGGGATGGAGGTCGTCCGCCAGATTTACGACGCCCCGATTTCGCCGACATTGGGCGAAGGTGCGATGAAAGGGCAGATGATCGCCAAGCCGGTGAAGGTAATTACAGCGCGACGGGTGGTTGCGCCTTAGGCCAAAACAGGCCCTCCCCTAGCTCCTCCCGCAACCGGGAGGGGGATATTGCGTGCTCAATTCCTTGGTGGTTGCCTGCGGTAGGATAGGGCTTCGGCGATGTGGATGCGGCCCACGGTCTCGCATCCGGCGAGGTCGGCTATCGTCCGCGCCACCCGCAATATCCGCGTATAGCCGCGCGCCGACAACCGCATCGCTTCGCTGGCTTGTGCGAGCAGGCGTTGGCCGGGTTCGTCTGGGGTGGCATGCGCCTCGAGCAATTCGCCGTCGAGTTCGGCATTGCTGCACCTTGTAGTGCCGCCCAGTCGTTCGGTCTGCACCTGCCGCGCCGCCAATACCCGCGCGGCGACTTGTTCGGAGCCTTCCGATGGCGGCGGCAAGACAAGGTCGGCGGCGCTGACCGCCTCAACCTCGACATGCAGGTCGATGCGGTCTAGCAGCGGCCCTGAAACGCGCGACTGGTAATCTGCTGCACAGCGCGGAGCGCGGCTGCAGGCGAGCGCGGCGTCGCCCAGATGGCCGCAGCGGCACGGGTTCATCGCCGCGACCAGTTGCACCCTTGCCGGGAAGGTCACATGGCTGTTTGCGCGCGCCACGCTGACCTCGCCTGTTTCTAAGGGTTGGCGTAAACTATCGAGAACAACCCTCTGGAATTCTGGTAATTCATCGAGAAATAATATGCCGAGATGGGCAAGGCTCACCTCGCCGGGCCGAACGCGCAGGCCGCCACCGACCAGTGCTGGCATCGAGGCGCTGTGGTGCGGCGCTCGAAAGGGCCTGCTGCGCGAAATGCGCCCGCCCTCCAGCGCGCCAGCAACCGAGGCGATCATTGAAACCTCCAATGCTTCAGCCGGGGTAAGTTCGGGCAGTATTCCGGGCAGGCAAGAGGCGAGCAACGATTTGCCCGCGCCCGGCGGGCCGACCATCAGCAGGTGATGCGCACCGGCGGCGGCGACCTCGAGCGCCCGCTTGGCCGTCTCCTGGCCTTTGATGTCGCGCAGGTCCGGCATCGTGCCTTCCGCGGCCGCCGCGCGCGGCGTCGGGGGCGTGA
>JALREL010000047.1 GCA_023262005.1 Sphingorhabdus sp.
GAGCATGATAGAGGCGATGAGCCCGGCAAATTCACCCTTCACCAACCCCGTCGCACTACAACGGGCGATGGAGACCAACGGCGCAAGCCTGATGGCGGGCATGCAGAACCTGATGACAGATTTGCAACGCGGTCAGCTGACGCATACGGATTCCTCTGCCTTTAAGCTGGGCGAAAACATCGCGGCAACGCCGGGCAAAGTCGTCCATCAAACGCCGTTATACCAGCTGATCCAATATGACCCGGCGACCCCGGACGTGTTGACAACGCCGCTGATTATTTTTCCGCCATGGATAAACCGCTTCTACATTCTCGACCTGACAGCGGAAAAAAGCTTCATCAAATATTGCGTTGACCAAGGCATCACCGTTTTTGTCGTATCTTGGAAATCTGCTGATAGCTCGATGAAGGACATTGTCTGGGACGATTATATCGCGGCGCAGATCGATGCGATTGACACCATTCGCGATGCATTGGACGTCGATAGCGTGCACGCCATTGGCTATTGCGTTGCGGGCACCACCCTAGCCGCGACGCTGGCAATCCTTGCTGCGCGCGGCGAGGCGGATAAGGTTAAAAGCGCGACCTTCTTCACGGCACAGGTCGATTTTACGCGCGGCGGCGAACTGCTCAACTTCATCGATGAGCATCAATTGAAGATGATCGAATCGCTCGCGTCACAGCAGGGCTTTCTCGATGGGCGCTATCTCGCGCTCACCTTCAACCTGCTGCGTGGGAACGACCTCATCTGGTCGACTATCAACAAGCATTACCTGCTGGGCGAGGAATATCCGGCATTCGACCTGTTGCACTGGAATGGCGACGTTACCAACCTGCCCGCCAAATGGCACAAGGATTATCTGTGCGACCTTTACCGCGACAACAAGCTGGTCGAACCAGGTGTGCTATCCGCGCTCGGCACGCCCATTGACCTGCGCAAGGTGACGACGCCAACATATGTTCAAGCCGGGCGCGAAGATCATATCGCCCCTGCCGCCAGCGTCTGGAAAATCCGCGACCATTTCAATGGGCCGGTGCGTTTCGTGCTCGCAGGCAGCGGCCACATAGCAGGCGTCGTAAACCCGCCGGCGCAGGGTAAATATCAATATTGGCTCAACGAAGACCCCAAGGTTTCCAGCCTCGACGAATATATCGAGGGCGCGACCGAAACCAAGGGCAGCTGGTGGCCCGATTGGCTGAGCTGGCTATCCACCCAGTCGCCCAAGCAGGTTACAGCCAAAGGCGCACGCCAGCCCGGAGAGGGCAAGCTGAAAGCGCTTGAGGAAGCCCCGGGAAGCTATGTGAAAACGCGCTGAGGATTTAACCGCACAAACAGGAAAGCGACCGCAGCAAGCACATAGGAGACGACTGCGCCCGCCTGGAACAACGAATAGCTGCCGGTCCAGTCGTGAATCTTACCGAACAGCAGCACGCCACAAAGCGTTCCCATCCATCCGGCGACCTGGGTCCAGCCATAAATCGAGCCATAACGATCAAGGCCGAAACGGCTGGCCACGAAATATGCGACCAGATCAATTTCCGCCCCCTGTTGCACCCCGATTGCAGCGACGGCCAACAAGGCGGCCGCATAATGGTTCTGCGTCTGCCACAATATGATGCAGCCGATCGCAGGAACGAGCGTAAAAAAGAAGGCCGTGCGTTGCGGATGAACGCGATCGAGCAACCACCCGCAAGCCAGTCGGCCAAAAAACTGCCCGGCAGCATAGGCCGAAATCCCGAACGCGGCCTGGGCCAAGGTCAGTCCCTCTTCAAGCATCATAGGCGCCATCTGGCTCAGCATCCCGGATGTCGGGATATTGATGCCAACATAGCTGGCAGCAATCAGCCAGAACGCGCCGCTGCGCCAGAAAGGATCAGGCCCTACCTCTGCAATGCGTCTGACCTCTTCATGGTCGGGAGCTCGGGCTGGTGCGTCCTGCACCAGAAACAGGATCGACGGCAGGCCGATTAGCAGGGCGAGCGCGGCAAGCATGAAATAGCCGGTTCGCCAACCTTCAAGTGTGATGACACGTTCAAGCAGTGGCGGAAGGAAGATGGCGGCAAGCGAAATACCGGTAGCCGAAAAAGCCAGCGCAAGCCCGCGTTGCTGGAAAAACCAGCCATTTACTGCACGGGTGTAGGAAATCGAGGTCGTCGCAACACCGATCAACCCGGTGGCAAAAACCATCGCTCCAAAAAGTGCCGGGATTACCGGGGATAGGCCTACCACCAGATATAGCAGGGCAATTGCGACCATACCGCCTGCCCAAATCCGGCGGCAACCATATCGATCCATCGCCCATCCAGCGAGCGGGGCAGCGAGTGAGCCAATGCCGACTATGGCCTGAAGCTGGGAAAACTCCCCCAATGTCCAGCCGGTTTCCTTTTGCAGATGCGGAATGAAAAGACTGAAGACAAAATAGAGCAGGTTAACCCCGGTCGCTGCCGCAAGTGCCGCGCCCAGAACGGTCCGCCAACCGCGCCGCCATTCCTCCATTATTGTCCTCTCCAAAGACAAAATCCTCGCGCGCACCATGTTGGTAAAAAGCATGCTCGTCAATTGACGTTTACGTAAACGTCCGGTAATTCGACCCGCAGTCGGAAACGGTGCGAGTCGGCTCGCCTTGCGAGATCGTGCGCGCTAAACTGCCGCCAATTGAGGAGAGCTGACATGGATATGGAATTCACTGCCGAAGACCTCGCTTTCCGCGACGAGGTCCGGACATTCATTGCTGAAAATTACCCGCAGGAACTGCGCGGCAAGCAAGACGAAGGTGACGAACTGGGCAAGGAAGATTTCCTCGCCTGGCATCGCATCCTGCACAAGAAAGGCTGGGTCGCCCCGGCATGGCCCGTCGAGTATGGCGGCACCGGCTGGACGCCGACACAGCGCTATATCTGGTCGGAAGAAACCGCACGTGCGGATTGTATCCGCCTGATGCCGTTCGGCCTCTCGATGGTTGGCCCCGTTATCTACACCTTCGGTACGCCGGAACAGAAAGCCAAATTCCTTCCCCGCATTCTTTCGGGTGAGGATTGGTGGTGCCAGGGTTATTCGGAACCCGGCTCGGGCTCCGACCTTGCCTCGCTGCGTACAAAGGCAGTGCGCGATGGCGACCATTATGTCGTCAACGGCCAGAAGACCTGGACGACGATGGCGCAGCATG
>JALREL010000052.1 GCA_023262005.1 Sphingorhabdus sp.
GTGGAAATCGGCGCAGGTTTTGAAGCGGCCCGTTTGCGCGGAGAGGAAAATGCTGATCCGATGCGCCCGGGAACCAACCAGCCGCTGTTCCTTGCGAACAATGCAGGCGGTATTGCAGGCGGCATTTCGACCGGCCAGCCAGTCGTCTGCCGGGTCGGGTTCAAGCCGACAAGTTCAATCCTGACTCCTGTCGACACCGTCACCCGCGAAGGCGAGGCAACCGAAATCGTCACCAAGGGTCGGCATGATCCGTGCGTCGGCATCCGCGGTGCACCGGTTGTCGAGGCGATGATGGCATTGGTACTGGCCGACCAGAAACTGTTGCACCGCGCCCAGTGCGGTTGAGACACTCAATAATGCACTTCGAGCGTTAGCCCCAATATATGGTCGTTGCGTACGGGCGCGCCTGAGCGGTTGATCAACTGCCATGTATAGCCGGGCATGATCGCGAAATGCTCGCCCAAATCGAAATGCACGGCTGCCCCTGCCCGGTTCGCGGTAAAGCCGCTGGCTTGTCCGAAATCGGTATCGTTGAGCGCGAAAATCGCTTCTTCGGTCAGTTGCAACTCGATTTCGCCACCTGCATCCAATGGCTGGCGCAAACGTGCGCGCGGCCGGAAACGCACGCCCACATAATCGCTGCCGGTAACGCCGAAGACTTCTTCAAGTTGCACCCGGCCATCGACATGCGGCAGCAGTTTGACCGCGATGCTTTGCGCAAGGCGATGCTGGAACAGGTCACTGCCGCTATCGACGACGGTGGTGACATGGGCATAGTTCAATGTCAGGCTGACATCGTCATTGAGCGCATGGGTATAGCCAAGACGAAGGAATCGCTGTCCGATCTCGAATGAATCGGGTCTCGAACGCAGTATCAGGTTGGCCGACAACGTATCGTCTTCATCCAGCTTCACGTCGCCCGTCAGCGTCAGCCATTGCTGCCACGTTGCCTCTGCCTGCGCGGGTTGCGCAACAACAGCAAAAGCTGAAAATAGGATAGGAAGGCAAAACCAGCGGAGAGGCATTGGGTTGCGCCTAGCGAAGCCTATTCGACTTGCCAATCCTAGAACCGAACGTCTCACCTTTTGACCGGAACAACGCTGCCATATGGACAGGCAAGGCACATTCGTTCAGGGCATTTGGTGGACAGGGAATTGGTCGGCCATGAAAACACAGCGATATCTGCTGCTTACCGCACTTTTAGCAACGCCATTGGCGGCACAGGGCATAGCCGAGATCGACATGGGTTCCGGACATGCCAGCTATTACAGCAACGAACTTGCCGGTCGACGCACGGCAAGCGGCGAGCCTTTCAACCCTGCCGACATGACCGCAGCTCATCGAACGGCTGCATTCGGCACTCGGATAAAGGTTACCCATCTGGGTAACGGCCGTGAAGTCATCGTGCGGGTTAACGATCGCGGGCCGTGGGGCCGCGGTCGGATTATCGACCTATCCTATGCCGCTGCCAAGGAACTGGGCATGCACCGCAGCGGCACAGCACAGGTAAGGCTGACCCTCGTCCCCGAAAGTACCGAGTAATCAGACGACGGTTTTGGCAAGCACCTTATCGGTAAGGCCGGCATCGTCCACCGAGCCGACAATCGCAACCTGCCCTTCGGCATCGCGCCGCGCAACGAGCACAACAAACTCCTCGCTGCCAAAGGCAAATTCGGCAAGATCGCGGGCTCGTGCAGACCGCAGACGCGGGCGCGGATCGACAGCGACTTGTTTGACATGCTCGCCTTTTTCAACCTTGCGCGCGCGGCGTTCGGCCTGGACCACGCCTTTGAGGCCGCCGCCATACTTCGCCAACAGATCGGCCAATTGTCCCTGCGGAACGGCATTGCGATGGGCATAATCGAGCGCGGCGGCAAATTCGGTGAGGCGCGTCTTGTCATAACCTGATCCGAAAATCAGTTTGACGATCGGCGTCATCGGCGCGCGTTCCTGCACCGTTATGCCATTGTCGGCCAACAGTTCTTCATAGTCTTCGGGATGGCGCTGCGCCGCCAGTGAGAAGTCATATGCACGGCCAATGGCGCGATACAGCGTCTCGCGGCTGCGGGCATCGGCATCGCGCGCCACATCTGCAATATCGCGCGCGCTTTGCAGCCAATCGGCAAGACTTGAGTGATCATCCGGCTCGGTGACAGATATTTTGATCGACACGGCATCGTCATGAGCGAAGCTCGCGTCCAAAACGAGTTCGTCGTCCGACAGGTCGGCAAAGTCGCCCAAATGGGCATCGTCCGGCGAAGGGCCATCGGCCCAGACAGGCACATGATCCTTGCGAACGGGCACCGCTGCAAGCGCGGCCTCCACCTCGGCCATCAGCGGCTGTGCCACCTCTGCGGGGGCGCCCTCTTTCCAGTTGATCACGCCATAGATGAAATCGATGGTGTCATCGTCCGACGAGTAGGGCAGCAGGATTCCGCGATACATAATGTTGGCGCCGCGCTCGTTTACGAACTCGGCTTCGAAACCGATGGGCGCGCGGTTGGCGATAATCTGCAGATAATGGTCGGTAATGCGCGACAACAGCGAACGCGGCGGTACCTGGTCGAGATAGCCAATATCCTCGGTCAAACCGCATTCTTCGCGAAGCGCCGTTCCCAGATACTGGATTGAAGGGTTTTCAACGCCCGAGGTGAAATCGAGAAGCACCGAATAATCACGGAAATCTTCGACCACGGTCGGGTCAAGATCCTCGATATTCGGGTAGTTGCCCTCACCCAATTGCGAAGTCCAGAAATTGTAGGCGCGCACCTGCATGCGGCGTTCGTCGCCGGAAATCACCGGCGGCGGTTCAATTGCCGCGTCTTCCTGCTCTTCGAAACTTGCATAAGCGGGTGCTTCGGAATCGAAATGGCCATAGCCGCCATGGCTCTCCCCATATGGCTCAAATCCACGCAAATTATCCATAATAAGATCCCATGGTCAGGATAAAACCTGTTGCATCGGTAATCTCTATGCACCGAGATGGTTAATATGCCGTTATCGCCTATCGCCGCGTAAATACGTCAGACATGCTCCGCCAACTGGCCCCGCAATTTGTACAAAGCGGCCTTTTTGATTTGGCAGACACGGGGTGCCCCAATCCCCAATACGGCACCGATTTCATGCAGGTTCAGCTCTTCGACGAAGAAGAGTTGCAGAACCATCGCTTCGCGCTCCGACAATTGCGACAGTTGCTGGGTGAGCAATGCGCTCACGCCGCCAGTTCGCGCCGCGAACAGCCCTTTGTCGCAATCAATACGGGCGCGATTCCGACCGAGCTTGTCGAATCCGAACTGTTCGGACACGAAAAGGGCAGTTTCACCGGCGCGCACAACCGCCGGATCGGCCATTTCGAAAATGCCAATAAGGGAACGCTCTTTCTCGACGAGATCGGCGATATGCGCTTCGACATGCAGGTGAAGCTGCTGCGCGTGCTCGAAGAACGGGTGGTTACCCGTGTCGGCAGTAGCACAGGAACGGCGGTCGATGTCCGCATCATCTCGGCAGCGCATTGCGACATGGACGCGGCAATCGCCGATGGCCGGTTCCGGCAAGACCTGTTCTTTCGCCTCGGTGTCGTGCTGGTACATGTTCCGGCGCTGGCGGAGCGCCGTGAAGACATCCCCTTGCTTATCCGCCATTTCCAGAAGGGCAAACCGTCGGGGGCGATCGCACATTTTGATCAAACCGCGCTCGAAAAACTGATGGAGCATGGTTGGCCGGGCAATGTTCGCGAATTGCGCAACGTCGTGGAGCGCGCAGGCGTGCTTTATGGCGGTGAAATGTTGAACGGCGACGATGTCGATCTGCTGCTTGCAAATGCCGCGCCGCCGCTCGACACGCAACGCGAACGTTCTGCGCTACCTCCAATGTCGTTCGTTCCTGCAGGCAACGCCCCCAGCAAGGATCAACCCATCGACCTGCGGCAGGAAATCGAGGCAATCGAACTCGAACGCATCACCATGGCGCTGGAACTTGCAGATGGCATTGTTTCGGAAGCCGCCCGCCTGCTCACGCTTAAGCGGACAACGTTGATTGAGAAAATGCGGAAATATGGGGTTCAGGTGGTTGCCTGACCCCTTTTCGCCAGCACCTTGCCGATCACCTGGGTAAAGGTCTCCGCGCTTTGCGCGCCGGGAACCATATATTTGCCGTCAAAGATAATCGCGGGAACGCCAGCGACATTCTCGTTGATCCAATAGCTTTCCTCGCCGCGCACTTCGCGACCCAACGCTTCGTCGGCAAGCCACGCTTCGCAAGCTGCACGATCCAGGCCGATGCTTTCGGCCACATCGAGCAACTCGGCCCGATCGCTGACATCCTTGCCCTGCTGGAAATAAGCCGAGAACAGCGCGAGCTTGAGCTCGGTCTGCTTTTGCCAGCCATGTTCAGTCCCGGCACGGGTCAGCAATTTGTGCGCATCGAACGTGTTGTACAGCCGCCGCGCGCCCATATCGCCAAAGACAAAGCCCAGTTCTGCGGCAGTGCCTTTGATGCGCTCGCGCACCGCCTTCCCCTCATCGGGCGAACGGCCATATTTGCGGGCGATATGCTGCCCCGCATCCTCACCCTCGGGCGGCATATCGGGGTTGAGTTCAAACGGATGCCAGTGGATTTCGGCCTCGACCGGATCGGGCAGCAGGGTGAGAGCCTTTTCCACCTGCTTGTAGCCGATAATGCACCAGGGGCAGACAACGTCTGAAACGATATCGATGCGCAATTTTTCCATGGCTACATCTCCGCCCAGCGCCGCAAAAGGGTGTGCGCGATTGCAAAGGGCGGCGGCGCGCCAAAGCGTTTGTCGGGGGCATCGGCGAGTGCGGCACGCGCTTCATCCTTCGTCACCCACATCGCGTCTTCAAGTTCGTTATAATCGATGGTCAGCTGGTCGCCATCGGCGTCAGCGACACAGGCGATCATCAGCTGCGATCCGCCAAATGGCCAGGGCTGGCTGGTAACATAACGCACCGCGCCGCAGCTAATCCCTGCCTCCTCCATGATCTCTCGCCGCACCGCTTCCTCGATGCTCTCGCCGGGTTCGAGGAAACCGGCGAGCGCAGAGTAGTTGCCCTTGGGCCATGCCGATTGGCGGCCCAGCAGCGCCTTGCCTTCATATTCGGCGATCATGATCACCACCGGGTCGGTGCGCGGGAAATGTTCAGCATCGCAGGCGGCGCATTGGCGGCCCCAGCCAGCGCGGAAGACCTTGGTCGATCCGCCGCAGCGACCGCAATATTTGTGGTTGTTGTGCCAATCGATAAGGCTGCGCGCGGTGCCGTAAATCGCAGCATCTTCTGCCGGAAGCATCGATAGCGCGCGCCAGACGGCGGGCGATCGCGCCATTCCGCCAGCGCCTTCGACCAAAGGCACGAAATGCGGCTTGCCATTGGCAAGGCCGAGCAGGATGAGTTCGACCGAAACGTCAATCTCGGCCATCGAAACCCATTTGAGCCCGCCTTCGCTGGCAACAATCGGATCAAGCCCGTCCAGCCCGAGCACGCGTGCGCGCCAATCGTTGAGCGCGGCATTGAACGCCTCGACATCGTTGCGCAGCCTGTCTGCGCGGTCGAGCGGGGAGCCGGTGAAACCGGGGTTCATATCTGCTTCAACCCTGCAGGTCGGCAACAACCCATTTGCCGAAATCATCGTGGAAGCCATAAGCGTTGGACGGCATATATTGCACCATCCCCGTCGCGCGCACCTTGCGGCGCGGATCGACGAAGGCAATCGTGCCTGCTGCGCCGCCCCAGCCGAAAACGCCTTCATAGGCGCCCTTGCCGACGCGTCCGCCCGCGCCAAAGCCCGAGCCGTCGGCATAGGTGCCCGCTGTGCTTACACCTGCCGGCAACAGATCCGACATGCCGAGTGCCACTGTTTCGGGAGCCATGACACGAACGCCATCCAACTCGCCGCCGCCCAGCAGCATCGCGAGGAAGCGATCATAGTCGCGTGTCGAACATACAAGGCCAGCACCGCCAAAGGCAAAAGCGGGCTTGTCGAGATAGATGCTCGTCGCGGCGGGATCGATCGGGATAAGGGCCCCGCCGAAAACGGCATAGTTGGTGGTGAAGCGCTTCACCTCGGATTTGGGGACTTGGAAGTAAGTGCTGGTCATCTTCAGCGGGTCGAACAGTCGCGCCTTGAGGAATGCCTCAAACTCCATCCCGCTGACCACTTCGATCAGGCGGCCCAAAAGGTCGAGACTGATTGAATAGCTCCATTTGGTGCCTGGTTCTGCGATCAGCGGCAGTTTCGCGACACGCTCGGCAAATGTCTTGAGATCGGGGGTTGGCGCACCGGGTTCAAAACCGGGGATCGGCATGCGGCTGATCTGCCCCGGGGTGATGCCATTATCCATATAGGCCTTGAGGAGCGGTCCCTTGGTAATGATCGAATAGCCAAGCCCTGCCGTATGCGTCAGCAGATGGCGCAGCGTGATCTGGGTCTTAGCCGGAACCGAATCCATGCTGGTGTCGGGGCTGGTCAGCACGCGCATCTGCGCAAATTCGGGCAGGAAATCGGCAATCGGCTGGTCGAGCTTGATCTTGCCGTCGCCGACAAGGATCATCGCGGCCATGCCGGTGACGGGCTTGGTCATCGAATAAACGCGGAAGAGCGTGTCGATATCGACCGGCGTGGAATCGCCAATCGCGAGCGTGCCTGCGGCCACCATGTCGGGTGCTGCCATGCCCCGCCCCACTGCTGCAACAACCCCGGCGGCCTTCTTGCTCGCTACATAAGATTCGACTTGCGATTTGAGCGTCGGATATTCCTGCGCGAGAAAGCTCCATGCAGGGGTCGGCAGCATCGTTGCCATTGCACCCAATCCGGCCATCGAAAGGAAACCGCGGCGGCTGGGATTCATCATTGCTGTCTGGATTTCCGACATGCTCACTCCTCTTTAATCCTGATGTCTTGCTCTGATGGCAAGTTTGGCTGCTTTGCTGAATAAGGTCGGCAAACCGGCGCTGTCCAATCTTTTCAACGACCACCATTCGCCATCGGGCAAGCAGCTTTCGTCGACCGGCGCTGCCGTAACGGCAAGCCGCAGGCTCAGGCTGAAATGGGTGAAGACATGGGCGACCTCACCATCGAGGTAGCGCCAATCTGCGGGAAAAGGGGGCTTCGAGTCGCCATCTTCACGCGCTTTCCAGCCATCATCAGGCAAGGCGCGCATCCCGCCGAGCATACCATGCGGCGGGCGGCGAACCAGCCAGATTTCCCTGCCATCCGCTCCCTCACGCTCAATCCACCAAGCCATTCCCACGCGTTGCGGCTTGGCCTTCTTGGCTAGCTTTTGCGGCAATTGTTCCGCAATCCCGGCGGCATGCGCCGCGCAGTGCGACTGCAACGGGCAGAGCAGGCATTGCGGGGCGCGGACGGAGCACAGGCTGGCACCGAGATCCATCATCGCCTGTGCAAAATCGCCCGGCCGATCGGCAGGTGTGATTGCCTCCACAGCAGCACGAATTTCGGGCTTGGCGGCTGGTAACGGCGTCTCGACCGCGAACAAGCGAGCCACGACCCGCTCGACATTGGCATCGACCACCGCAGCGCGTTCGCCAAAGGCAATCGCCCCGATGGCAGCAGCCGTATAGGGCCCGATGCCGGGCAATTTACCCAGTTCAACCGAAGTCTTGGGTAGTTGCCCGCCATGCTCCGCGACCACGGCACGTGCGCATTTCAAAAGGTTGCGCGCGCGACTGTAATATCCAAGCCCTGCCCAGGCCGCCATTACATCGGCGTCGTCGGCTGCTGCCAAGGCCGCGAAATCCGGCCAAAGCTTGGTGAATTTCTCAAAATAGCCAAAGACGGCAGCAACCGTGGTTTGCTGCAACATCACCTCCGACAGCCATACGCGATACGGGTCGGGAGGCGGCGTGCCCGGCGGTGAACGCCAGGGAAGCGCCCTTACATGCCGGTCATAATGGGCGAGCAGCAGCTTTGCGATATCCCCAGAATATTGCGTGCGTGGTTGGACGGCGACCATGCAAAATGCGATAGCTGCACTATGGCGGAAGGCAAGACATCCGGACCATCAGGCCCCGGGAAAGGCAAACCCAAGACCGCGAAGGCCGTCTTCGAACGCCCTCGTGGCGGCGAAGCGCGGGCGGTATCCGATCTGGTGCCCGATATTGGCCGCGCCGCTTTTCGCAGGTTCGGCTTTGTGCAAAGCTCGGTCGTCAGCCGTTGGGATGAGATTGTCGGCCCTCGCTATGCCGATGTTACCGCCCCCGAAATGATCCGTTTTCCTGTGGGGCAAAAGGCAGGTGGCACGCTCGAGCTGGTGGTGGAAAGCGGCCATGCCGTGATGATCCAACACGTGCTTCCCGAAATTGTCGAGCGGGTGAACCGCTTTTTCGGTTACGAGGCCGTGGCCAAGGTCAAACTGCGCCAGGGGATGGTGCAAAAGGTCCAGCCGAAAACCCGGCTTGCTGCTGCACCGGTGCTGCGCGCGCCGTCTGCCGAACTGGGTGAATCGCTGCGTGAAATTGCCGATCCTGAATTGCAGGCGGTATTGCAAAATCTGGCGAAAAGCCTTGCCAAAGAGGGCGAGTGAATGCAGATGCAGCGGTCCATTTCAGAGGCAAATATGGCCAGCCGATTCACGAACCAAGTCCGTAACGCATTGCTTGTTTTAACCGCCGCCACCGCCATTGGTGCAGGCGCCGCTTCGCTGGCTGCTCCAGCCAAAACCAATTGGCTGCTGACCTTCAGTGTGACTCCGAAGGGAAGCCATGTGATCGGCAACCCTGCAGCGCCAACAAAGCTGGTCGAATATGCCAGCTACACCTGCGGGCACTGTGCGCATTTCGAAATCGACGAAGTGCCACAGGTGAAAAACCAGTTTGTCGCCAATGGCAAAGTCAGTTTTGAAATCCGCAACCTGGTGCGCGACCCGATGGACCTGACCGCGGCACTGCTTGCCCGTTGTGGCGGCAAAGGGCGCTTTTTCGGCAACCACCGACACCTGATGGCAACGCAAGCCCAATGGGCGCAGGGTTCGAAACTCACCAAGGCGACGATCGACCATCTGGAAGCCGGTAAGACCTTGCAGTTCATGCTCGGTGCTTATACCGAGCTCGGGCTGGACACGATCATGGCGCAGCGCGGTGTGACCGCTGCCCAAGGCAAGGCTTGCCTGTCAAACCAGGCAGCCTTCAACGCGGTTATCGCCATGACCGAGGAAGCCACCCAAACCCTCAAAATCAATTCGACGCCGACATTGTTGGTCAATGGCAAGATCATCGATGGCCATGATTTCGCCACCCTGAAACCCCATCTCACCCCCTGATATTATGAAGACGCAAAGGACACCGATCATGCGCAGCCTCAAAATCCTCACCGCCTCCATCGCAGCCTTCGCCCTCGCATCATGCGGTGGCGGCGATACTGCTGAAGCACCCAAGGGCGAACCAGTCGCCGCAGTTGCACCACCTGCGGGCAAGCAATGGATCGATGTCGTCAGCAAGACGGCCGAGGGCGGTTATCTGGTCGGCAACCCCAATGCGAAGATCAAGCTGGTCGAATTCGCCTCGCTGACGTGCCATGTTTGCGCGCAATTCTCCAAGGATGCGGGCAGCGAACTGCACGAGAATTTCATCAACAACGGCAAGATCTCTTACGAATTCCGCAACTTTGTGCGTGACGAATTCGACCTGATGGCGGCGCGTATCGCGCGTTGCGGTGCCAATGAAGCCATGCTGCCCTTGACCGAACAGTTCATGGGTTTCCAGGAAACATTGTTCGCCAATGCGCAAAAGATCGGCACCGACAAGGCGCTGGAGGCGAAGATCACCTCGCTCAAAGGCGGTGACCGCTTCTTCGCGCTTGCCGACGCCGTGGGCATTGTCGAATTCTTTGCCCAGCGCGGCGTTTCGCGTGACCAAAGCAAGGCTTGCCTTTCTGATACGGCGGAAATGCAAAAGCTGGCGGACCTAACGGCCGAATATGGCAAGAAGTACGAAATCCCGGGCACCCCGACATTCTACCTGAACGGCGCCAAACTGGACGTGACAGCTTGGGCGCAGGTCAAGGGCAAGCTGCAGGAAGCAGGCGCGCGCTAAACCTGCGGGGGAAGCGTAGCGGGGGGCGCCATGCGGATCAAACGGCTCAAACTGACAGGCTTTAAAAGCTTCGTCGAGCCGACCGAGCTGCATATCGAGGCCGGGCTGACCGGCGTCGTCGGCCCCAATGGCTGCGGCAAATCCAATCTGCTCGAGGCGCTGCGATGGGTGATGGGCGAAAATTCGCCCAAGTCGATGCGCGGTGGCGGGATGGAAGATGTGATCTTCGCCGGGACCGCGCAAAGGCCATCGCGCGATTTCGCCGAGGTCACGCTGCTTGCCGAACACGACGCGCACGAAAACATCCCGGGCATCATCGCCAATGATGATGATCAGGAGCTGGAGGTTGTCCGCAGGATAGAACGCGGCGCGGGCAGTGCCTATCGGGCCAATGGCCGCGATGTGCGCGCCAAGGATATTGCGCTGATTTTTGCCGATGCCGCCACCGGTGCGCACAGCCCGGCGCTCGTCAGCCAAGGCCGTATCGGATCGATCATCTCTGCCAAGCCACAGGAACGGCGCATGATGCTCGAAGAGGCGGCGGGGATTTCGGGCCTGCACGTTCGCCGCAAGGACGCCGAGCAGAAATTGCGCGCCGCCGAGACGAACCTCAACCGGCTGTCGACGATATTGGGCGACATGGATGCACGCGCGCAAAGCTTGAAAAAACAGGCTCGGCAGGCGGAGCGGTATCGCAAGCTTTCGGGTGAAATCACGCAAGCCGAAGCCCGGCTGATCTTTGTTCGCTGGCAAGAGGCAAAGGCCGCAGCCGAAGCGGCCCGTGTGGAAGCCGATGCCGCAGGCAAGGCTGTCGAGGAAGCATCGGTGCGCCAACGCGCATTGGCCGAGCAACAACAGGAAGCAGTTCGCAAGCTCGCCGAAGATCGGGCCGCTGCCATGGCGACGCGCGATGCGGCGAGCGATCTTTCCAATCGGCTGGTGCAGCTTAGCGGGGAGCGTGACCGCCTTGTCCAGCGACAGGCCGACTTGGTGGCGCAGGCTCGCCGGATCGAAGATGACGGCGCACGCGAAGGCAAGCTGACCCACGATGCCGCTGAGGCGCTGGCACGTTTGCAGGCCGAGGCAGCGACGCTGGCCGAAACCATCAAGGCCAGCGAGGAAGAACGTCCCCGCCTGACCCGTGCGCTCGATGATACCGAACGTGCAACCCGCGAAGGCGAAGTGAAGCTCGCCAAGGCAGTGGCCGAGCAGGCCCGCGCCGAGGCTGAAGTGCGCGTCGCCGAAGCTGCGCTGCATAACGCCCGTGCCCGCGTTGAGCGCGCCGAGCGCGACAAGGCACGGCTTGAGGCAGAACTGGCGGCGCTGGGTGACGAAGCCGAACTTGCTGCCGCGCGCGATGCCGCGCGCGACGAAGCCGGACGTCTGCAATCCGAACTCGACCGACAGGTGGAAGCCATTGCGGCGGCCGAAGCCGCGCGTGCCGCATTGGTTACTGAGCGCGACGCTGCACAAAGCGCGCTTGCCAGTGCCAAGGCCGATCTTGCTGCCTTGGTCAGCGAGAAAAATGCACTTGAACGCGCGACCTCCAAAAGCAGCGAGAACCGTGCGCTCGATCGGATCAAAGTCAAACCCGGCTATGAACGTGCGTTGGCGGCGGCGCTGGGCGA
>JALREL010000065.1 GCA_023262005.1 Sphingorhabdus sp.
GCAAACGAGGCTGATTTAGATGAACGAATGACAGAGGTACAAAATGATATTTCTGCTTTACGACCAGTAGATGCCGAACTGGTAGCTTATCGGTCCACTGCAGATGCCGCTGACCATGTTGCGCTGGTGGTTGGCCAGCGCGACGGTTCACCGCCGGTAGTGCGCTTGCACAGCGAGTGCCTGACCGGCGATGTGCTTGGCAGCTTGAAATGCGATTGCGGGCCGCAACTCCACGAAGCGCTGCACCAGATCGCCGACGCGCAATGGGGTGTCCTCCTTTACCTGCGGCAGGAAGGGCGCGGTATCGGCCTCGTTAACAAGTTGCGCGCTTATGCGCTGCAGGACCAAGGCTTTGACACGGTGGACGCGAATATTCGCCTGGGCTTTGCCGTCGATGCCCGAGACTTCTCGGTTGCTGCGCAAATGTTGCGACTGCTGTCGATCGACGAAGTGCGCCTGTTGACCAACAATCCGGAGAAGGTGGCCGGGTTGGAAGGCGAGGGAATCAAGGTTGCCGAACGGCTGCCGCTCAAGATTGCATCAAACCCGCATAACGCCCATTATCTCGCGACCAAGCGCGATCGCACCGGCCACAAACTTTAGACGATCAACTCTTCGAGCATCCGGCGGGAGACGATTTTCAGTGCGTCTTCCTGGCGCTCGACAATGCCTCGCCGGAACAGCACCGCCAAGGCCCGTGATGCGGTTTCGCGGGTGGTGTGCACGCTGACCGCCATTGCGGCAAGTACCGGCGCAGGGCGTATCGTCCCATTGCCGTCGGCCAGCTGGAGCAACGCGCGATAGAAGCGACCGGTCGCGCTCAAGCCGATGCGGGCCGCCATTCGATCGAGTAGCAGGTCGAGCTGTCGTGCCATAAGGTTGGCAATGCCCGCAGCAAGCTCGACATCGCTTGACACCAATTCAGCTAGCTTCGTTGTAGGCACTGCCAACAGTCGCGTTGCGCCATTTGCCGAAAACGCAGATCGGAATGTTGATTCCTCCGGATAGGCACCGAAAACTTCGCCTGGACCGTGCCGTGTCAGCTGTGCCTGCTGCCCGTCGATCCCGAACAGTTCCGCAACGACAGCGCCCTCGGCAACCAGGAACAGGTGCGTGCAGGGATCGCCCATATGCGCGATGATGTCACGATGAGCATAGCTACGCGACATCAGCGATTTCGAAAGGCGTCGCGCACTGGTTTCGCCGCAGGAAAGGCAGCTCTGGATGATGGCAATGTCGTTGCGACCCGACTTGCTGTTGGTGTTTATACCGCTCATCCAGGCGGCTCCGAAAGCTTCGCGAGGCACAATTCGACCGGGCCATCGGGAAAGGCCAATTCACCGATAGTTTCGATCCGGCTGGCGAGGCCAGAGGCGAGAAGCCCCAGTGCGGCACTTCGGCTTGCCGCGACCATTCCATGGGCACTGTGCGGTAAAAGCGCCTGCACGTGAACCGTTTCGCCGAGCCGACAGTCGATCGCCATTCGCACTGAGCCAGCATTGCGCAGTGCAGCGACGGCCTCTCCAAGTGACGCGAATTTTTCGATCGCATCATCGGTCGCGATATCGAACGTCAACGCGCCTGCGGGGAGTTGCGGTACCACCGACGCTGTGCTTGCCGATACGGCGACATGGCGAATGGGATATCCCGAGTGCAACCAGGGATCCCCCAAAATGGGACGCTCTGCCGGTTCGATCCGCAGTGCGACAGCTTGCGCTTGCAATTGGCTTGCCCGTTCGATCGCAAGACCCATGGCGTAAAGCTCGGCAAGCGCGACGCCGGCAGCGCTGGTGCTTTCAGCCTTGTCGCAGATGGTCAGTGTATCGGCGATTTCGAGCAGAGAGTCGAACCGCTGGGCCCAATCTCCACCCAATGGTTCAACCGAGCTTTTGCGGAAATCATGCGGATCTGAGGGCAGTACAATATGCAATTCTGCGCCGACAAGGACGGCAGCCTCGGCCGCGCGAATATCTGCGCCAGCCGCTAGCGCACCATAAGC
Organism: Sphingorhabdus sp.; assembly: GCA_023262005.1. Lineage (GTDB taxonomy): Bacteria > Pseudomonadota > Alphaproteobacteria > Sphingomonadales > Sphingomonadaceae > Sphingorhabdus_B > Sphingorhabdus_B buctiana. The sequence goes on from JALREL010000065.1 coordinate 2,000, forward strand.
AAAGCCGGGAGCGATCAAGCGAACCTCGGCCGCGATTGCATTGGATGCAGCTTTATCATCGGAGGTTATTCCAAGGATGCCATTGAAGTGCATCGCTGGCGCAGGACGAAATCTGTCTAGCCAGTCGTCATTTCCACCCAGTTCTGACAGGATCAGTGCGAACTGCCGCAGCGTCGCCGCATGGTCCTCCCACGCTTGCGGGGCCAATGAAACGGCATGGGCCAAACTGGCTTTTGCATCCTCAATCCGGCCAAGCAGCAGCAAGGCTTCTGCCCGGGTCGCCTCTCCCCAATAAGGTGTTTCGCCCTGTTCCTGCCCACTCTCGATCAGGTGCAGGACCCTGGCAGCAAGTTCCGCTGACCGCTCACTTTCCCCCGCATGCAGCGACATTGCTGCTGCGTTGATCAGCGGATAGGTCTCGGAACCCGGCTTTGCCGCATGCTCATAGGCTTCACCTGCCAGCGCAAACAGTGCAGGTCGCAAGTGCGAAGGGGCGTTCCTTGCCTGATCCTTGAGCAATCGGCCCTTGAGTGTAAGCGCGTTTGCGTCTGCGTCGGCGCGATCAAATCCCGCCGCCTTGAATGCTTCCCATGCCCGTGATGTCGCCCCGGCGCGTGCCAGAGCGAGTATCTTTTTGAGGGCGTCGGCTTGCATCGGCGTCGGGCTTACGGACGACTGCCGACATTGCCGCCATCAGGGTCGATGGCGATCGGAATGCTGGTAAGATTGCCCTGCTTGTCGACCGCATCCCACAAGAGGTGAAAGTTCATCGAATAGATGCGGGGATCATCTTTCGACGGCGCCCGCCCATCCTCTGTCTGGTAGATATTGTCCATCACCAGGCCCTTGCGTCCGCACAGGTCGGTCAAGCTGGCTGCGAAGAAAGAGTAATTCTGGTCTGCAGGAATTAGGCGGAAATCGGCAGCATCCTTGTCAACGCGGAACTCGGTGAAGCGGACAAGGTTGGCATATTTTTCCTGCGCGGTGCCGGGGTCGACCTTGCGATCGTCAAAACGGACATTGTCGTTATCGACCAGCATGTAGATCCGGGCGGTGTGGCCGAAGGTAAATCCGTTGAAATTGAATTCCTTGCGCTTTTCGCCGATCGGGTTGTTTAGCCAGTCTTGCGCATTTTTCGCTTTTGAAGCTTCCTTCAACATTTCCTCGGCGAATTGCTTTTCGGTTTTTCCGGCCGGAATTGCGGATGTTGCGAAATAGCCCTGCCGGACCATTGTTTTTTTGGGATCGTCAAATTTGTAATAGATGATGCAGACATATTCCGGATTGAATCCGGGACCGAGTGGGTTTGGTTCGTGTGGGTCTTTGCCCCATTGTGGTCCTGATGCCATGACTATGCTCCCATTTACTGGTCGGGCAGGATTACCCCTTTGTCTTTCGCAGGCAATATCGCCCTATTTGCCCTGAAGTTTCTGTTCCAATTCTGCGATCGCTTTCCAGAACCCGGCCAGTGCCTGCTGCTGGTTTTGCGTTTCTTCCAATTCCTTGATTAACCGCCGGGTTTCAGCCAGCTCCATGCGTGCCTTTGCTTTGTCGAATGCGGCAAAGGCTTTTGCGCGTGAATAATGGCCTCGCGCCAGCGCACGCTTGACGTCGTTGTTGCGCGGCTCTTCAATGGTCAGCGGTTTGATCGCGGCGATGACCCGCGCACTTTCGATCGCCGCCAGTTGCGAATTGCCGCTGTCCAACGCGATCGAGGCCATTCCCAAAAGCGGCCAGCTCTGGCGGAAACGAAGTTCGAAATTCCTTGGATCCTTTGCGACCAGCCCATCGATGATCGCCTGCTCGGAAAGGCGTGCTTTGCGCGCCTCTGCATAGGATTTGTCTGCGAGCAGGGCATCAGCCAACCAGCCATAGCGATTGGCAAGCGCGATGCTGATCTCGGTCCTGTAAGGCGCGTGTTGCAAGGCTGTTTTTTCGAACGCGATAGAACGACGGCAATGATCGATCGCTTTGGCAACGTCGAAATTCTCATGCAGATAGAGATCGCAAAGATTGCCCAACGCATAGCCCATTTCGAGATTGGCTCTTGCTTTGTCCGAATCGCGCTCGAGCAGCTTTCTGGCTTCGGCGACATAGCCCTGCCAATGGCGCTCGGTGGTTGCGCGATCACGAATTCGCCATGCGGCCTGGCCAACCCAATATTCGCTCTGTGCATGCGCGAAAATGCGATCCGGATTGTCTGGTTCCTGGCGGAGAAGTTCTGCCGTTGCGCGATGTGCTTCGCGAAACTTTGCCAGCGCCGCCGACAGGTTGCCGCTGCGGTCGTCATCCTCCCCCATTGCGTGGAGGATACGCGCGCGCCGATCGAGCGAGTCGGCCGACAGCGAGGCGAGGTCTCCTTGCCGGGAATAATGCTCCATCGCGCGCTGGTTCACATCGTCCATCACATCGAGGCGGCCCACACCCTTCAACTTGGTACGAAGATCGGTGAGCATATATTCGACCAACCCTTCCGCACTTGCTCGTTGGCGGGCGGCTTCGTTGCGCGCGGAGATGGCAAAAGCGGTCATCACGACCATCACTAGCATTGCAGCAAGTGCTGCCAGCGTGATGCCCGTCACGCGGCGAATGCGACGCTGCGCATCGCGCTGGACCAGCGCGTCGAGAGGCAATTGGGCAATGCCGGCAACAACTTTCAGAAAGCCGAGCTGCCAGCCATCTCCTTCTTCGCGCAGATCGGCGGCTAGCGGCTCAACTCCGCCTGCAGTCAATGCGTCTGGAAAAGATTCTTCCGGTAACCCGCGCACAAGCGCAGCCAGAATGGGAAGATCAGGTTGTAATTTGCGAAAGAGGGCTATCTCTTCATTCACCCAGCGCGACTTTTTGGCGTCCGGCGAACAGATGATGATGAGCGCGCCGGATGCATTTAGCGCGTCGTTAATGGCATCGCTCAAGCTTGGGGCGGCGGCCAGATCATCACGGTCGCGGAAGACTGCCCCCAGGCGCCGTTCCCGATCCGGGCCTGAAATGACGACATTCTTGGGCAGTTTGTAACGCTCAAGCTGGCGTTGGAGCTTGGCCGCGGGTTCGGCGTCGGCGTGGCTGTAGCTTATGAAGGCGGCAAAGCGTGGTGCGCTGCCATCGCCATCGTCTTCTTTGCCCCTGATCATGATGCCACCTTAGCGGGTCATCGGGCAAAGTTACACGATATTATAGACAGTTGGCAGACGATTATCGGCAAAAGCCGGATAGTGACGCAGTTTTAGCCTGCCTTGGCAAGGCCGTGCTGTTCGACCAGTTCCTGCAACTCACCAGCTTCGTACATTTCCATCATGATGTCGCTGCCGCCAAGGAACTCGCCCTTCACATAAAGCTGCGGGATGGTTGGCCAATCGGAATAGTCCTTGATGCCCTGACGGATTTCCATATCCTGCAACACATCGACACTGGCATATTCGACATTCAGGTGATCGAGGATCGCTACAGCCCGGCTTGAAAAACCGCACTGCGGGAACAGCGGGCTGCCCTTCATGAACAGGACGACGTCGTTATTCTTTACCAGCTCGTCGATTCGTTCGTGCGCGCTCATACTCTTCACTCCTTATTCGGGCACGGCGGTGGTTAGCTGCAATGCGTGCAAAACCCCGCCCATTCGGCCGCCCAAGGCATTATACACTGCCTGATGCTGCTTCACACGCGGCATCCCGCGAAAGGTCTCGCTGACGACGCGTGCGGCATAATGATCGCCATCGCCGCGCAGGTCGGTGATTTCAACGACGGCATCCGGCAAGGCAGCCTTGATCATGCCTTCAATGTCTTCAGCCGCCATCGGCATGGGTTTGCCCCTTATGCCTCTTCGATGAATTGGCGCCGCGCTTCGACCATCTTGGTGTCGAGAGCAGCGCGGATCGCAGCTTCGTCGGTTTCAACACCGGCAGAGGTCAGATCGCCCAACAATTTGCGAACCACATCTTCGTCGCCGGCTTCCTCGAAATCGGCCTGAACGACAGACTTGGCGTAGGCATCCGATTCTTCAGGGGTCAGGCCCATCTGCTCGGCAGCCCACAAGCCGACGAGCTTGTTGCGGCGCGCGGTTACCTTGAATTGGAATTCCTCATCGCGAGCGAACTTGTTTTCGAATGCTGCTTCGCGGTTGTCAAAAGTGGTCATGCTCGAATCCTTGCGCCGTTAAAGGAAAGATAATGCCGCGGCCCCTGCCAAACAAGGGCCGCGGCTGCAAGGATTACATGGTGACAACGAGTTTGCCGACCGCTTCACGGTTGCCCAGCTTCGCAATTGCTTCGCCACCGCGTTCGAGCGGGAAGGTTTCCGAAACCCGCGGCTTGATCTTGCCTGCCTTGTACAGCTCGAACAGTTCGTTGATGTTCGCACGGTTCTTTTCGGGTTCACGCGCGGTATAGGCGCCCCAGAATACGCCGCAGACATCGCAGCTTTTGAGCAGCGTCAGGTTCAGCGGAAGCTTCGCGATGCCAGCCGGGAAGCCGACGACGAGGAAGCGGCCTTCCCAGGCAATTGAACGCAGCGCCGGTTCGGAATAATCGCCGCCGACGGTGTCATAAACGATATCAAAACCATTTGGGCCAGCCGCAGCCTTGAACATTTCGGCGACAGCCTTGGACTGGTCTTTGTCAAATGGCTGGTAAGGATAGACAACGACATCGTCGGCTCCAGCTTCGCGCGCAACCTGCGCCTTGGCTTCGCTCGAAACGCCCGCGACCACGCGGCCTCCATAGGCTTTGGCGAGTTCGATGGCCGAAATGCCGATACCGCCCGCACCGCCGAGGACGAGGACGCTTTCACCCGGCTTCATCCGGCCGCGGTCTTTCAGGGCATGCGCGCTGGTGCCATAGGTCATCAGCAGCGATGCGCCTTCCTCGAACGACATTTCGTCGGGCATCTTGTAGAGATTGTGCGTTCCCAACACGATCTTTTCCGAAAGCCCGCCATTGCCGCACCCAGCGAGCACACGGTCGCCCACGGCAAAGCCGGTCACGCCCTCGCCGATCGATTGGACTATACCGGCAATTTCACCACCGGGTGCAAAGGGGCGGGGCGGTTTGAACTGGTAACGGTCTTCGATGATCAGCGTATCGGGGAAGTTGATCGAGCAAGCCTTTACGGCAACGACAACCTGTCCTTTGCCGGCAACCGGATCAGGCAATTCACCCAGCACAAGGGTTTCTGGTCCGCCAGTGGCGGTCGATAACAGCGCTTTCATCTCACTCTCCTCAAATCATCTGTGGCGCGAGCCAGGGTTTTTCGGTGTTCAATCGGGTTTCATAGGCCGCAATCGCATCGCTGCTGGCAAGGGTCAGCCCGATTTCATCGAGGCCATGGAGCAGGCAATGCTTGCGGAACGGATCAATTTCGAAGGTGAACCGATCTTGGAAAGGCGTTGTCACCACCTGGTTTTCAAGATCGATGTGAATGCTGTCGGTCTTGGCGACCTCCATCAATCGATCAACCGCCTCTTGCGGTAGAACGACGGTCAGCAGGCCGTTTTTAAACGCATTGCCCGAAAATATGTCAGAGAAACTGGGCGCAATGACCGCCTGGATGCCCATATCAGCGAGCGCCCACGCCGCATGCTCGCGACTTGACCCGCAGCCGAAATTGTCACCCGCAATCAGGATCGGCGATCCTGCATATTCGGCGCTGTCGAACAGATTGCCGGGCTCCTTGCGCAACGCTTCGAACGCGCCCTTGCCCAGTCCCGAACGGCTGATCGTCTTCAGCCATGCGGCCGGAATGATAACGTCTGTGTCGACATTTTTGAGGCCAAAGGGATAAGCCTTGCCTTCGATGGTTTTTACGGGGTTCATGCGATCAACTCCCGCACATCGGTAAGCTTGCCCGTAACCGCCGCCGCTGCCGCCATTGCAGGTGAAACGAGGTGCGTGCGTGCGCCTGGCCCTTGTCGGCCGACGAAATTGCGGTTGCTGGTCGAGGCGCAGCGTTCACCTGCGGGTACTTTGTCGGGGTTCATGCCAAGGCATGCCGAGCAACCCGGTTCGCGCCATTCAAGGCCTGCGTCGATGAAGATGCGGTCAAGGCCTTCAGCCTCGGCCTGCGACTTTACGAGGCCGCTGCCGGGAACAACAATGCCCCAGCGGATGTTAGCGGCCTTCTTGCGTCCCTTCAACACGGCGGCGGCGGCGCGCAGGTCTTCGATGCGGCTGTTGGTGCAGCTGCCAATGAAGATGTTCTGCACCTCGACTTCACGCAAAGGTGTTCCGGGTTCGAGCCCCATATAGGCAAGGCTCTTGGCCGCGGCTTCTTGCTTCGAAGGATCTGCAAAACTTGCTGGATCAGGCACGGTACCGGTGATGGGCACAACATCCTCGGGGCTGGTGCCCCATGTGACGCTCGGCGCGATATCGGCGGCGTCGATGACCACGACCTTGTCGTAGGTAGCACCCGGATCGGTTTTCAACGTTTGCCAATAGGCAACCGCGGCGTCCCAGTCCGCACCCTTGGGGGCCATCGGCCGGCCTTTCAGATAGGCAAAGGTCTTCTCGTCGGGAGCGCAGAGGCCTGCGCGTGCGCCGTGCTCGATCGCCATGTTGCTGACGGTCAGGCGTCCCTCAATGCTGAGCGCGCGGATCGCGCTGCCGGTATATTCGATGACATATCCGGTGCCGCCGGCCGCGCCCAGCACACCGGTGATGTGCAGCACGATATCCTTGGCGGTTACGCCTGGGCCGACTTCTCCCTCGACGCGGACCTCCATCGATTTCGATTGCTTCAATTGCAGCGTCTGTGTTGCCAGCACATGTTCGACCTCGCTGGTGCCGATACCAAAGGCGAGCGCGCCGAGGCCGCCATGGCAGGCGGTGTGGCTGTCGCCGCAGACGATGGTGGTACCGGGCAGCGAAAAGCCCTGTTCAGGGCCGACGACATGGACGATGCCCTGCTCACGGTCAGCATCGCCGATATAGCGGATGCCAAAGGCGGGGGCGTTGGCCTCCAGGGCTTCAAGCTGCTGCGCGCTTTCGGGGTCGGCAATCGGGATCCGTGCTCCGCTTGCGTCGCGCCGTGCAGTCGTTGGCAGGTTGTGATCCGGTACCGCGAGCGTCAGATCGGGTCGGCGCACGGTGCGCCCGGCTGCGCGCAATCCTTCGAAAGCCTGAGGGCTGGTTACTTCATGCACCAGATGCCGGTCGATAAAGATGAGGCAGGTTCCGTCATCCCGGGCGGAGACGACGTGGGCATCCCAGATTTTTTGATACAATGTGCGTGGCTGATTCATATGCATGGCCTAAAGGCACAGCGAACCGCGCTTGGCAAGCAAGGATATTTTAGGGCTGTTCTGGAAAATGTAATCTTTGGTCCCTATAACAGGAATCGATATGACAACGCTCTCCCACCTGTTTCCGATCAAGATCCTGCCCGAAGATATCGACTTCATGGGGCATGTGAATAACAGCCGTTACCTGAATTGGGTGCAGGAGGCGGTGCTGGAGCATTGGCGCAATCTTGCCCCGCCCGAGGCTGTGGCGCAACGCGCATGGGTCGCGCTGAAGCATGAGATTACCTATCGCAAACCCGCCTTCCTTGAAGATGTTGTGGTCGCCAATGTCGTGCTCGAAGGCATTCATGGTGCGCGCGCATTTTATGAGACGGTCATCAAGCGCGGTGAGGAAGTGCTCGCCGAGGTGAAGTCGAGCTGGTGCTGCATTGATGCCGAGACATTGCGTCCTGCCCGGATCGGCGCGGACATAGCGGCCTATTTCTTTCCCAAGGCGGATTGAGCCGCTATAGTGGCACTATGTCGTTGTTCGCCATTATACTGACCGTTATTGCCACCTTCTTCGCGATGGAATTTGTCGCGTGGAGCAGCCACAAATATATCATGCATGGCTGGGGCTGGGGCTGGCACCGCGACCATCACGAACCGCACGATAATGTTTTCGAAAAGAACGACCTTTATGGTGTGGTCGGCGCTGCGATGAGCATTTCGATGTTCGCCGTCGGCAGCCCGTTGGTGATGGGCGCGTCTGCCTGGGAACCGGGAACTTGGATTGGCCTTGGCATCCTTTTTTACGGCATCGTCTATACGCTGATCCATGACGGGTTGGTCCACCAACGCTATTTCCGCTGGGTGCCCAAGCGTGGCTATGCCAAGCGGTTGGTGCAGGCGCACAAACTGCACCATGCGACCATGGGTAAGGAGGGCGGGGTCAGCTTTGGCTTTGTAATCGCGCGTGATCCGGCCGTGTTAAAGCAGGAATTGAAGGCGCAGCGCGAGGCTGGAATCGCCGTCGTGCGCGATGCTTTGGGTTAGGCCTCCGGCCGCCTCCACAGCCAAGTCCCGCAAACCAACCCCACCGCTGCCGGTATCAACGACCAGGGTGGCGACATCGTCAACCCCCCGATCAGTGCGCTGGCAAGGAAAGCGGTGGTTGCCGACCATTTTGCGCGCCTGCTGACCACGCCCTTTTCGCGCCAGGCGACTAGGTGATGGCCATATTTCGGGTGGTTCATCAGCTTCGCCTCAAGCGCCGGGCTGCTGCGCGCAAAGCAGAATGCGGCGAGGATCATGAAGGGTACAGTGGGCAGGATCGGAAGGAAGATACCCACCGTTCCCAGCCCTACCGAAACCCATCCGGCAGCAAGATAGAGCCGGCGCGCGATCACGCCTGGTGGATCGCCTTGGTTACATAATAGCTTTCAAGGCCCTCCGGGCCGCCTTCGCTGCCGAAGCCTGAATCCTTCACGCCGCCAAAAGGCATGTCGGGCATTGAGATGCCAGCGGTGTTGATGCCAACCATTCCCGATTCGATCAGGTCACCCGCCATGTTGGCGGTGCGGCCATTTTCGGTATGGACGAAAGAGGCAAGGCCGAAGGGCAGGCGGTTCGCTTGCTCGATCGCTTCGTCGAACGACTTGAAAGGCCGGATCAGGGCGACCGGGCCAAAAGGCTCGTGCGACATGATGTCAGCCTCTAACGGTACATCAGAAAGCACGGTCGGTCGGAAGAAAAAACCGTCGCCATTTTCGGCGCTGCCCCCGGTTCCAACGCGCGCGCCCTTGGCGATCGCATCCTCGATCAGGCTGCCAACCGCAG
>JALREL010000093.1 GCA_023262005.1 Sphingorhabdus sp.
CGGCATCATACGCCAGTGAAACCGCATATCGGGCAATATCGGGGGTCTGGGGCGCAGGTTTTGCAACCACTGTGTTGCCGGCCACCAATGCTGCAGCGACTTGCCCAAGGAAGATAGCCAACGGAAAATTCCATGGCGCAATTGCTGCCCATACGCCGCGGCCTTCGTGGCGCAGCACGTTGCGTTCGCCGGTTGGTCCCGGCAGTTCGACCGGAACAAGGTCATGGCGCGCGCGCGCCGCATAATAGCGGCAGAAATCGACCGCTTCGCGCACTTCTGCCAATGCATCGGGAATGGTCTTTTTGGCCTCCTGCACGGCGATCGCCATCAAGGGCGCACGATGCTGCTCCAGCAAGTTAGCCAAGCGATCGAGGCAAGCGGCGCGCTGTTCAACCGGTGTTACCGACCATGCCGGATAAGCAGACTGTGCATTGGCAATTGCCGACGCGACATCGCTATCTATTCCAGCAGGAACGGAGGGCATCACTGCGACCTTGCCGCTGATGTCGGCCAATATCGCGGCATCTTCCAGGTCCAGCCCTTCACTGTTCGCACGCTCTGGCATGAATAATTCCGATGGCAGGCGGATTGCGGGATGGCGGGTTCCGCCAACTTCCATCACCCTCTCTACCGGATCGGCAAGCAGTTCGTCTTCGCTGATATCCTCATCTGCCAGTTGGTGGACAAAGCTGCTGTTCGCGCCATTTTCTAGCAAGCGGCGCACGAGATAGGCGAGCAGGTCACGGTGCCCGCCTACCGGCGCATAGATCCGGCAATGATAGCCTTCATCCTGAACGAGTTTCTCAAAAAGCCCCTGCCCCATTCCGTGCAGCCGCTGGAATTCGAAATCGCGGGTTTGGCCCGCCCAATCGAGGATGGTGGCAACGGTCAGCGCATTGTGCGTCGCAAAGGCCGGGCGAATGTTCGATGCGCGCAGCATATCCTTGGCACAAGCCAGATAGGAGACATCGGTCGAAGGCTTGCGGGTGAATAGCGGATAATCGGCTAGGCCGCGTTCCTGCGCCCATTTGATTTCGCTATCCCAATAGGCACCCTTTACCAGGCGGACCTGCATGATCCGGCCTGTATCCTGGCCCAGCGCATCCGCCCAGGCGAGAACGGGGCGTGCGCGTTTCGAATAGGCCTGCACCGCCATTCCCAGACCATCCCAACTTTTTAGCTGCGGATCGCGAGCTGCAGACTCGATGATGTCGAGGCTCATTTCCAGCCGCGCTGCTTCTTCGGCATCGACCGTCAATTGCACGCCTGCAGAAGCAGCTTGCCGCGCAAGCTCGACCAGCATTGCGGCCAGCTCGGGGACGCAACTGGCCGCCTTCGCGGTTTCATAGCGCGGATGCAGCGCCGATAGTTTGACCGAAACGCTATGCCCGCGCGCCGGATTTGCTCCGACAGCGGCCACCGCTTGCTGGTAAGCCTCAAAATAGCGCTCGGCATCGGCGCGGGTGCGCGCAGCTTCACCCAACATATCAAAGCTGGCCGTGAAGCCCTTATTCTCGGCCGCATCCATGCGCTTGATCGCTTCATCGATGGTGCGCCCCATCACAAAGACCTGGCCCATCAAGCGCATGGCGGCGCCTACCGCCTGACGGACGAAAGGTTCGCCTGCACGCGAAACCAGTTTGCGCAACACGCCACGCCCATCGTCGCCGACCATCGCCTTGCCGAGGACAAGGCCCCAAGTGGCGCTGTTCACCAACATACTGGCAGATTTGCCGCTGTGCGCGCGCCAATTGGCATCGCCTAGCTTGTCAGCAATCAGCAGGTCGGCAGTGTCAGCATCGGGAACGCGCAAAAAAGCTTCTGCTAGAGAGAGCAAGGCCGTTCCCTCTTCGGTACCCAGGCGATATTCCTGTAGGAACTGGTTTACCCAGCCATCGGTTTGCGCCGACCGCAATTCACCGAGTAGTCCCTTAGCCCGACCAACAATTGAGGCCCGCTCCAGGGCGCTGAGCTGCGCTGAAGCGACAAGCGGGGCTAGGGTTTCGGGTTCAGGGGCGCGGAACATCGGCCGAATGGCCATGCGCGCGGAGTCGACTGGATTTGCCATGCCGCCGCATAGCGCCAGAGGCTATGCGGCGACAAGTTTCAATTGTTACCAATTAGCGATAACGGCGGCGGCAGTTGCTATCGGACTTGTCGATTGCGCGACCGGCAAGTGCGCCAACTGCGGCGCCGATGATGGCACCTTCGGTACGATTGCCACGGCGGGCAATTTCACGTCCCGCAAGGCCGCCAGCGACTGCACCGATCACAGTACCACCAGTACCCTTGTCGCAACGATATCCGCGATCACGGCGATAGTTGCGGTAATTGTCACGGTCACGATAGCTGTAATAACCATCATCGTCATAATAACGATGAGCAACCGCAGGCGTAGCAGTAAAGCCAGTAACAAGCGTTGCGGCGGCAACCAGCGCTCCGAGTGATTTCTTGGCATTCATAGTCTTTCTCCTTTGCACTGGCGGATCTTGTTCCAACCCGCCTCGAAATCTTTCCCTGTTGATTGCTGGATAAGCGATTCGATTTGAGCAGTTGCTGAATGCGGATGTTATCTGTTGTTCAGGCTTGGGCTTTTTTTGATGAACGACTATGTGCCTTGGAATGCAGCGCAACTTCGTCCGCATCGCCTTGCTCATCCTGCTCGCTCTTTTCGCCATAGGCGGGGAGCGGCGCTATTCACTCAACAGCAGCCAATCGATCAAGCTTGTGCCCTTGCCGCTGGATGCGAACGATCCTGAGCGACGCAAAGTCGGTGCGCTGACTTTCCTGAATGGCTGGGAACTTCGCAGCGACAACAGCGATTTTGGCGGCATTTCAGCCCTGTCCGCTTTGGGCGACAACCGTTTCCTCGCGGTTAGCGATGCCGGAACGTTGATCGGGTTCACTTTGGCCAATGGCAAAATGGAGCGCAGTTTCATCGCTGCGCTGCCGGGGGCACAAGGCGAACAGCTCGATTATCGCGACAGGGACAGCGAGGGGATGGCCTATGACGCTGCCTCGGGCCACATCTGGATAAGCTATGAAGCACGCCATGCGGTGCGCCGGCTCTCTCCTTCATTAGGGCGGGTCGATGGTGTCGAGCGCTTGCCTTTCACCGAAGGTTGGAA
>JALREL010000118.1 GCA_023262005.1 Sphingorhabdus sp.
TCCTCAAGTTCGGCACCGAAGAGCAGAAGAAGCATTATCTCCCGCAGATCGCGCGCGGCGAAATCCGCTGGTGCCAGGGCTATTCGGAACCCGGCTCTGGTTCTGACCTCGTCTCGCTGCAGACCTTTGGCGAAGACAAGGGCGACCATTGGGTCGTCAACGGCCAGAAGATCTGGACCAGCTATGCCGATAAAGCCGACTGGATTTTCTGCCTTGTTCGCACCGACAAGGAAAACAAATATCAGGGCATCAGCTTCCTGCTGTTCGACATGGAAACGCCGGGCGTTACCACCAAGCCGATCAAGCTGATCTCGGGCAATTCGCCATTCTGCGAGACCTTCTTCGACAATGTCGTGGTTCCCAAACACCAGATTGTGGGCGAACTCAACCGCGGTTGGGATGTTGCAAAATATCTGCTCGGCCATGAACGCGAGATGATTTCCGGCATGGGCGGCGACGGCGGCACTGCCTCGCTGGGAGGCGGTTTCAAGGATGCATTAGGCGACGAGCCGATCCTGCGCGCACAACTGGCGATGTTCGACGTCGAAAGCCTGGCTTTCCGTGCACATAGCGAGCGCTTCATGGACGAATGGAAGACCGGCAAAGCCCATCCGGCCTATTCGAACTTGATGAAATATATCGGAACCGAGCTTAACAAAAAGCGTCACGAACTGGTGATGGCTGCGGGTGGTTCGGACTATCTCGAATGGGAGAGCGAACGGTCGAACGGCGGCAAGCGGGCACGCGATTGGCTCCGCACCAAGGCCAATTCGATCGAAGGCGGTACGAGCGAAGTCATGCTCAACGTCGTCGCAAAACGCATTCTCGACATGCCGGGAGCCTGACCAATGGCAATGACTTACAATGAAGACCAGTCGATGCTGCGCGATAGCGCGCGCGACTTCATGAAGACCGAAGCCCCTGTTGCGCATCTGCGCAAATATCGGGACATGGATTGCAAGGACGGCTTTAGCCACGATCTGTGGAAGCAATTCTCGGAGATGGGCTTTACCGGCATCCTGATCCCCGAAGCCGATGGCGGGTTGGGCATGGGCCATGTGGAAGCTGGCATTGTGCTGGAGGAGATCGGGCGCAACCTATCCCCGTCGCCCTTCCTTTCCACCTCGGTCGTTGCTGTCGAGGCGCTTAAAGCCGCCGACAAGGCTATGCGCGATCGCTGGTTCCCCGGCATCCTTGCCGGCGAGACCGTGATCGGCATCGCGCTGGAGGAAGGCAAGAAGCACCATCCTGAAAAGATTGCCCTCAAGGCCGAGCGCAGCGGTAATGGCTTCAAACTGAGCGGCGCAAAGCAGTTCGTGGTGCAAGGTAGCTCCTCGGACATGCTGATTGTGGCAGCGCGGACTGGTGGCGCAGTTGGCGAAACCGACGGGTTGACGCTGTTCGCAGTCGAAAAGGATGCTGCTGGCCTGTCGATGGAAGCAGCGCGCACCGTTGATTCCGCAATGGCGGCACGTGTAGCCTTTGAAGGCGTAGAGGTAACTGCAGACGCCGTGATTGGCGATGTCGATGGGGGCTGGGCCGTTCTTTCGAAAATGCTCAATGCCGGACGGACCGGATCTGCTGCTGAAATGGTTGGCGTTGGCACTGGCGCAATGGACCTGACTTTTGACTATCTGAAACAGCGCAAGCAGTTCGGCCGCGTCATTGGTGAATTCCAGGCGCTGCAGCATCGTGCCGCGCATCTTTATGGCGAAATGGAAATGGCACGTTCGGCGGTCCTCAAGGCGCAGAACTTCCTCGACGAGGAAGATCCGCGTGCAGAGCTTTATGCTTCGGTTGCCAAGGCCAAAGCCGGGCTCGCCTGCAACCTTTCGGTACGTGAGGGCGTACAGATGCATGGCGGCATCGGCATGACCGACGAATACGACATCGGCCTTTATATGAAACGCGACCGTGCTTTGGCCGAGTTCATGGGCGACATCTATTTCCACGCCGACCGCGTGGCCAAGCTGAACGGTTACTAAACTCCCCTCCCGCTTGCGGGAGGGGCTGGGGGAGGGCCCGAAGCCTGAGATGGCTCGCTGCGCTCGCCCCCTCCCCTAACCCCTCCCGCAAGCGGGAGGGGAATAAGAAGGAGAACATCATGGACTTGCAGAAACTATTCAGCCTCGAAGGTCGTGTGGCTCTTGTCACCGGCGGTTCGAAAAACCTTGGCCGTCATATGGCCGAGGGTTTCATCGCCGCTGGCGCAAAGGTCTATATCAACTCACGCAAGGCCGATGCCTGTGAAGCGACTGCGGCAGAGCTTGGCCCGAATTGCATTCCGCTGCCGATGGATGTTTCCTCGGTAGAAGGATGCAAGGCATTGGCTGCGGCCTTGGCCGAACGCGAGCCAAAGCTCGATATCCTGGTCAACAACGCCGGGGCTGCCTGGGGCGCACCCTTTGAGGAGTTCCCTGAAGCGGGTTGGGACAAGGTTATGGACCTCAACGTCAAGGGCCCCTTCTTCCTGACACAAGCGCTGTACCCGCTGCTTAAGGCTGCCGCGACCAAGGCCCATCCTGCCAAAGTCATCAATATCGGCTCGATCGACGGCATTCGTCTCAACCCTTGGGAAACCTACAGCTACCATGCATCCAAGTCCGCGATCCTTTACCTGACCAAGCGCATGGCCGCCCGGTTAGTGCAGGACCAGATAAATGTCACCGCAATCGCACCAGGTGCCTTTGCATCCGACATGAACCGCGCTGCGCGCGACCATGCCGACGCTGTCGCCAGCAACATTCCGAACAAGCGCATCGGCGTCGCCGAAGATATGGCAGCGGCTGCCATCTACCTTGCCTCGGATGCGGGCAACTATGTCGTTGGCGATACCATCACCGTCGATGGCGGCGTGGCCCACGCCAACATCGGTTCACCGAGCATCGACGCGTGAGCGTATCGGGCCTTGCGGAGGGCAAATATGCGGGCGTTAAGTCCGTTATGGAGGCCAGCCTCGCAAGTGGTGCGGATATCGGTGCCTCCTTTTGCGTAACGCAAGGCGGCGAAACCGTGATCGACATCTGGGGCGGCCATGCCGACCCGGAAAAGACGAGTGAATGGGAGCGCGATACCATCGTCAACGTCTATTCGACGACCAAGACGATGGCCGCGCTTACCGCGCTTATGCTCGCCGACCGCGGTGTTTTCGATCTGCACGATCGGGTGGCTAAATTCTGGCCTGAATTTGCTGCCGAGGGCAAGGAAGATGTGACGATTGCGCAGCTTTTGAGCCATTCGGCCGGATTGTCTGGCTGGAAGGAACAATTGCAACGCGAAGATCTGTATGATTGGTCGAAGTGCACCGACCTGCTGGCCCGGCAGGCGCCTTTTTGGGAGCCGGGGACGGCCCCGGGCTATCACGCGCTGACGCAGGGCTATCTGGTCGGCGAAGTCGTCCGCCGCGCAACCGGCAAGACAATCGGTACCGTTTTCCGTGAGGAAATTGCCGAACCGTTGGGCGCTGATTTCCATATCGGCTTGCCAGCTTCGGAAGACAGCCGGGTTGCCACCTTGCAACCGCCACCAGTCGCCGTTGGAGCGCAAGCGGGTTCCGACTTGCAAAAAAACATGGCGACCAATCCCGGCATAGATGTTGGCGAAACCACCAAAAGGGCATGGCGCGGGGCCGAAATCCCAGCGGCGGGTGGTACAGGCAATGCGCGTTCAGTTGCCGAGATCCACGCGATCCTTGCCAATGGCGGCGTTGCCAAGGGCAAACGCTTCCTATCCGAAGCTGGTTGTCGCCGTGCACTCGAGTGCCAGGTCGAAGGAACCGATCTCGTGCTGGGCATACCGGTGCGGTTTGGCATGGGCTTTGGCCTGCCGGGCGGAATGGTTCCATTACCTAACCCAAACAGTTGCTATTGGGGCGGTTATGGTGGCTCAGTTGCAATTATTGACATGGATACACAGTCGAGCTTCTCGTACGTGATGAACCGTATGGAGGGGACCACCACCGGCGATGCCCGCGGATTTGCGTTGGTTATGGCGACCTGGCAAGCAATGGCTGCCTAGTACGCAATCCGATAAACGAGTTTGAAAAGGCCAGTTGCATTTCGTGCAACTGGCCTTTTTCTTTTCGCAATTGCACAATGAAGTCGCAATCGCCAAATGCCCCTCAACGAAAGCGAAACTTTCGAAACATTGATGGGCCGGGCACTCTCCTCCTCCTCTCCCCGCCCGCCCGTTGATACGAACGGCCTTCATGCACAGCGTGAAGGCCGTATTCGTTTGTGCGAATATTACCGGCATGAATCGCAAAGTTTCAATCGACTGAAACGTCTTCGGTTGTTCTCCATTTTATCCACTTCAATCCGGTCCGACTGTGGATAAGTCGCGAGAATCCCGTTGCCCGACTCGGCCTTCGATGAGAGCTTGAAGTTGTCAGGCAGGGAAGCCGGAAAGCAAAGCGGAACGGAGACGGGAAGCAGAGCGGAACGAAGGAACTGCCAGATACCTCGCCAGAGCGTTTCAGAAGCGAAAGCGGAAGAAGCAGGAAAGCAGAGGTTGCTGCCGGACAACGAATGTCATGTGCGGGCCGAGGCCTCACCGCCAAAAGCCAACGCCGGGCAGGAGACCGAAAGCAGTCAGGCAAACTGGCGACCCTTCGGGGCCGCCAGCGAGCCGGACGCCAGAGAGCGGAAAGAATGGCCCTTGAGGCCAAGGACTTCCAAATTCAGGCGCAGTGGGCGCTGGTAGCGATACCAGCGCCCATTTATTTTTGCGCCGCCGGATTTGGTTCAGGTTCGACATTTCACGATTTAACAGAATTTTGGGGTGCGTGATGGCCGTCACGCGTGCGAATCCCTTTCCGGTGCCAATCGGGGGTTGCGACCCGGTTGGCATGGATCTCCCTATGCCAACATCCTGCCGAGGGCGGGGTTCACACCACCCCGTCTCTCGGCCTTTTACTCAAACACCGGATTTCAGCAGCCAATCATGGAATATCCGGACTGCCCTCTGTTTGAGCGCCCGGGGCCTGCAAACGAACCAATAGCTGTACGGACTTTCGACCTCGACATCGAAAAGGCGCACCAGGCGCGGATCCTTCGCATCGGAAAAATGGCTGCCATGCATGATTGCCACGCCCAGGCCATTTGCGGCTGCCTCAAGCATCAAAGGGCCGCTGTCGATATGATCGATCGCTGCCGGCTTGAGTCGCGGCTCGCCAACGGCTTCGCGCCAGGCATTAAAGATCAGAGGCATGTCGCTGTGGACAAGAACTGTATGATCTTTCAGGTCCGCCGGTTTCTGCAGTTTTTGCTCGCGCGCCATTGTATCCGAGGCAATCGCATAGACATTGTTGCGATCGAGTCGAACGGCGTAAAGGCGCGGATCCACTTGGTCGGCGATGATGATTGCGGCATCGACCACATCCCCCAGCAGGTTTTCAGCGTGGGCGGAAGTATCAACGTCGATGTGAAGCTTGGGAAACAGCTTTCGCAGCTCGGGCAATTTTGGAATCAGGCGTTGTGATCCGAATAGCGGCAATACACCAAGGCGAAGGCGATACTCACCGCCCTGCCCGGATAGTTCCTCGACCGCTTCTGCCATCGCCTCGAGCGCGGGTTCGATTGCCTTGAGCAGCGCGTTGCCATCCGCATTCAGGATCATAGCCTGCGCCTTGCGCTCAAAAAGCGGCTTACTCATGAAATCTTCGAGCGCCTTGATTCGCCGACTGAGCGCCGGAGGCGAAAGCGCAAGTTCAGACGCGGCAGCCTTTGCCGAACCCAGTTTAGCGATCCGGACAAAGGCTTCCAATGATCGTAACGGTGGCAGGCGTCGCATCTGGGGAGGTCTCACTTATTTGTGCGGCGCAAAAAAGACGGGATATTACATCCTATACCTGTTCGCGCCTGTTTTTCGTGAATTGAAAGCTAGTTCAGATTGCAAAAATTGCAACCCTAATTGTTTTCTTCGCACTTGCACAAAAAATAGAAGAGCCGCATATAGGTCAGGCCTTACAGGCATCCTCTCCTAAAGTAAGACTTTCCAAAGGCCGGGTTTACCCCCGGCCTCTTTTTTTGCCCGTTGCCCCAACAGTTCACGCACCCTATCTTGAAAATCAGGGGTTTGGACCAAAGGTAACCAGACTATGGCGAAAGAAAAAACCAACAAACTCCAGGTTGCCAATGCCCGGCCCGAAGATTCCGGTCGCGGTCTTGCCCGCCTTTCCCGCGAATTCATGGCTGGCCACGCCTTGCAGCAAGGCGATGTCATCGAAATCATCGGCAAACGAACCACGGTTGCCCGGGCCGTCGATCCATATCCCGAAGATGAAGGGCTGGAGGTTATCCGCCTCGACGGGCTCCAACGCGCAAATGCGGGGGCTGGAGCGGGCGACCATGTCGAAGTCAAGAAGGTTGCCTCGGTCGGGGCAAAGCGCGTGGTATTTGCTCCGGCACAGCCCGAAATCCGGCTTGAAGGCCCGGGTGATGCCCTGAAACGCAATTTCGTTGGCCGCGCGATGGTTGCCGGCGATGTTGTGGCAACGCACGGCCAGCAGAGGGTGGCGCCCGAAAACCTGCCGCCACAACTGGCGCAGATGCTCGCTGCCCCCGCTTTCGCCCTGACCGAGATCCGGCTGGTAGTGGTGTCCACCACCCCAAAGGGTGTGATCCATATCGATCAAGAAACCGAGGTCGAACTGCGCCCGGAGTATAGCGACGATGGTGACGTGCGCCGAGCTGATGTCACTTACGACGACATCGGCGGCATGGCCGACACAATCCGCCAATTGCGCGAGATGGTAGAACTGCCACTGCGTTATCCCGAATTGTTCACCCGATTGGGCGTCGATCCTCCGCGCGGCGTATTGCTCCATGGCCCGCCGGGAACCGGCAAGACGCGGCTTGCCCGCGCGGTTGCCAACGAAAGCGAAGCCGAATTTTTCGTCATCAACGGCCCTGAAATCATGGGTTCGGCTTATGGCGATTCCGAAAAGAAACTGCGGGAGATTTTTGCCGCCGCAACCAAGGCTGCACCGTCGATCCTGTTCATCGACGAAATCGATTCGATCGCACCTTCACGCGACAAGGTGCATGGAGAAGCCGAAAAGCGGCTTGTGGCGCAACTGCTGACGCTGATGGACGGGCTGGAGCCACGAACCAACCTGGTTGTCATCGCAGCCACCAACCGGCCTGAAGCGCTGGACGAAGCGCTGCGCCGCCCCGGTCGGTTCGATCGTGAGATCATTGTCGGCGTTCCCGATGAAAGCGGTCGGCGCGAGATTCTCGCCATCCACACGCGCGGGATGCCGCTCGATGCCAAGGTTTCGCTGCGCGAGCTCGCCCGCACAACCTATGGCTTTGTCGGTGCAGACCTCAACGCGCTGAGCCGCGAAGCCGCTATCGAAGCCGTCCGACGCATCATGCCCAAGCTTGACCTTTCGAGCGGGACGATTGCGCCCGAAGTGCTCGAAACGCTGAAGGTGACGCGCGACGATTTTGTCGAAGCGCTCAAGCGCGTGCAACCTTCAGCGATGCGCGAAGTGATGGTGCAATCGCCCAATGTCCGTTGGGAAGATGTCGGCGGGCTCGATGAAGCGCAAGCGAAGCTGAAAGAGGGAATCGAGCTTCCGCTCAAAAACCCGGAGGCATTCCACCGACTCGGTATCCGCCCGGCCAAGGGCTTCCTGCTTTATGGACCACCGGGCACAGGTAAGACCCTGCTTGCAAAGGCAGTGGCACGCGAAAGCGAGGCCAATTTCATCGCCACCAAATCATCCGACCTGTTGAGCAAATGGTATGGCGAGAGCGAGCAGCAGATTGCCAGACTATTTGCCCGTGCGCGGCAAGTGGCACCGACCGTCATTTTCATCGATGAGATTGACAGCCTTGCCCCAGCGCGAGGCCGTGGCGGCGGCGAACCGCAGGCTACCGAGCGTGTCGTGAACACGTTGCTCGCCGAAATGGACGGTCTGGAGGAATTGCAGTCGGTCGTGGTCATCGGTGCGACCAATCGCCCCACATTGATGGACGCGGCGCTGCTGCGCCCCGGTCGCTTCGACGAACTGGTTTACGTAACCGTTCCCGACAAAGGTGGACGCCGGCGCATATTGGGTATCCACACATCGCGCATGCCGCTGGGCAAGGATGTCGATCTGGACGAAATCGCCGAACGGACCGAGCGATATACGGGGGCGGACCTTGAAGACCTTGTCAGGCGTGCTGGCCTGTTTGCCCTGCGTGAAGGTGGCCGCGATGCCAATGAGGTACGCATGAGCCATTTCAGCCAGGCGCTGAATGCAAGCCGCGCCACCGTCACTCCAGAGATGGAGGAAGAATATCGTTCGATGGAATCAAAGCTGAAACAGGCAGCGATGATTCCGGAAGGCATGGGTTTCGTGACGCCCGGAATGGTGAAGCCAGTGCGCGCGTCTAAGCACGAGCCCTGATCAACCGAGGCTGCGGTCGACTGTTTCCGAAAGGCCGATGGCGCGAACGAGCACCATGCCTTCAATCGAGACCAGCAACCGAGCTGCATCCCGCGAACGGGCTTCATCGCTGTCGGCTGCCAGTTGGGCTTCGCCCCATGCAAGAAAGCCCTGGCCGATGGCTTGGGCGATAGGCGCATATAGCGGGTCGCCGCGTGCGGCCCTGCTCGCCAATTCGATCCAGACGCACATATAAGGCCAGAACCGATCTTCAAACAGCATGCCTGCAAGACGTTTCCGCAACAGGTCGAGCGGCAATGGCTCGGGCGATACTTTTGCTGCCATGGCTTCGGTCATGCGCTCGGCAATGCGTTGCAGTGTCGCTGCCAGCAATTCGGATTTGTCGGCAAAATAATATAGCAACATACGGTCGCTGGTACCCGCAGCCTTCGCCAGCGGACGAAGGCTCGCAGACACAAGACCGTGCGCCAGCACATGGTCGGCGAGCCGATCCACGATAACCGAACGCCGTTCATCGGTTTTGCTCACATCCATTCCATCCGCTTATGCACATTTAGCTCTTGTAGCGACTGCTACATTATTGTAGCATGTGCTACACAGATAATCGAATGGGAAGGAGATTGCCATGACTGACTTTTGGAAAAATTGGCTGAGGCTGTGGGCATGGGGCGTAGTGATCTTTGGCGTAGTGCTGTCGAGCGGCGCGTTTGCGGCAACCGACAGCGTGGTGCGGCCGATATTCGATCTTCTGGGCAATCCCTTCCCCGGCCAACCCGACCCACATCATCGTTTTTCGCTGGGCCTGATGGGTGCGGTCAGCATCGGTTGGGGCATGACTTTGCTGGGAATGTGCAACGCGGTCTTCAAACTATCTCGCGAAGATGCAGCCCCGTTTTGGCGCGCAGTGCTGGTGGCAACCATCATTTGGTATGTGATTGACGGCTATATTTCCTACGCAACCGGGTTCGCACTCAACATCGTTTCCAATACGCTGTTGCTGCTGTTTTTGCTGATTCCGTTGCTAAAAACCGGCGCACTGCAAGGCGCAGGGACCGATTAGAAATCAACCTGCTCGTAATAAGGCGGGGGCGTTATCGCCTCCATGCGTTCCGAAAGGAGCGGGCGGAAACTGGGGCGGCTCTTGAACATTGAATACCAGCTCTTGGTCTGTTCGTGCCCGCTCCAGTCAATGCCGCCAAGATAGTCGGCCACTGAAATCTGCGCAGCTGCGGCCAGATCGGCCATGCTCATCGTCGGGCCGGCCATCCATGCGCGGTGATCGATCAGATAGTCGATATAATCGAGGTGTCCGTTGGCCAGACGCATCGCCTCCCGCAGCACAGTGCTGTCAGGTGGCTGACGATGGACAAGCCGCTTCTTCATTCGTTCGTGCAGCAACGGCGCTGTCACATCACCAAAAAATTGCTGATCGAACCAGGCCGTCAACCGACGGATTTCCGCACGATACGCGGCGGAACCGCTGATCATCGGTGCCGTATCGCTGACCTCCTCGATATACTCCGTAATCGCAACGGAATCGCACAAGGTCAGGTTGCGTGCAGGATCTATCAACACCGGGGTGCGGGCGGCCGGGTTCATATAGAGAAATTCGTCGCGATGTTCCCACGGGTTTTCGCGCACGAGGCTGTAGGCAATTCCCTTCTCGCCCATTTGCAGGCGAACCTTGCGCGAAAACGGACAAAGGGGGAATTGCAGGAGCTGCCACATGGCGGTCCTGTTAGGCACTCTGATGCAGAAATGGAAGCGCCAGTTCGGCTAAAACTTCAATGAATTGTGCCGAGCGTGGTCTCAAGGTTGAGCAAAGTCACAAGCCGTTCAATCTGCCGCCAACGGCAATAGTGCAGATGGTTGCCGACATTCCGGCTTTTCTCGGCGCGTTCCGCAGCCTCAACACCTGCATCGAAACCAAAACGAGCAATAAGGGCCTGCGCCTCGTTGACATCACGGGCGTCGACATAAAGCGGCAAATACATGGATGAGTGCGACCTCTTGGAATTTCCGGGTGGCAGGCCGACCGGGGTGTGGCCCGCCTGCGAAAAGCGGTTTACCCAAAATGCATGGACGAAGCCTTCCGCCATGTGGTTAGCAAATGGTTAGCGTCCGAAGCTGCGACGATGCCGCTTGCTCCGCCCCCCTATTCGATGGCAAAGACGCCTGCATGAATGATCAGGAACAAAATCAAGCTCCAGCCCGCCCTCGTCTTGGCGGCGGCATCTTCCTTTTTGTCGGGCTGCTCATCGGCTCAATCGCCGGGATCGCGCTGAACGAACCTTCGATCGGCATGATCAGCGGTTTTGGTGTCGGTGGCCTGCTCGCCATTCTCATCTGGCTGTTTGACAGCAAGCGTGGATCGAAAGGACGTTAACATGCGCAAGCACATCTTTGGATTCCTGGCCTTTGTGCTGGTGCTCGCCGGCATCGGCGTCTGGTATGTGACGCGCCCTGATATTGCACAGCTTCCACTCGACAAGGTGACCGGCACCAAGCCTGAAATCACCGAAGCACGCGAGCAGATCTTCCCCACCGTTTCAGTGGCAGAAGCCGATCCGTGGAAAGCAGGCGAAGCACCGATTGCCGCCGAAGGATTGATCGTCGAACGCTTTGCCGAGGGCCTTGATCATCCGCGCAACATATATGTGCTGCCCAACGGTGATATATTGGTTGCCGAAACCAACGCGCCAGCAAACCGGATGAAGGGTATCGAGGGCTGGATCGCGGCAAAGCTCTTTGAAAAGGCGGGTGCTGCAGTGCCCTCTGCCAACCGTATCACCCTCCTCCGCGATGCGGATGGGGATGGCAAGCCTGAAATCAAAAGCACGTTCATCGAAGGGTTGAACTCACCCTTTGGCATGGCATTGATTGGCGACACGCTTTACGTTGCGAACACCGATGCAGTCCTTGCTTTCCCCTATAAGGAAGGCGACACAAAGATCAGTGCCAAGGGCAAGAAAATCCTAGCGCTTAACGCGCAAGCACCCAACAACCATTGGACACGCAACCTCGCGGCAAGCCGCGACGGCAAGAAACTTTACATCGCCGTGGGATCGAACAGCAATATCGGTGAAAATGGACTAGAAAGCGAACGCGGCCGTGCGCGGGTGCTCGAACTCGATCTCGCAACCGGCAAGAGTGGCGCTTATGCCTCAGGCTTGCGCAACCCGGTTGGGCTAGATTGGGACAGCCAGGGACAACTCTGGACGGTTGTCAACGAACGCGACATGCTCGGCTCCGACACCGTGCCTGATTATCTCGCGCTGGTCGAATTTGGCGCCGACTATGGTTGGCCGCATCACTATTGGGGCGGCTTTACCGACCATCGCGTCCAACCCGGAAAGCCGGAAAAGCGTGAATATGAACGTCGCCCTGACTATGCACTTGGTGCACATACGGCTCCTTTGGGCCTAGCATTTGCCGATCGCGCCAAACTCGGCGGCGCCTTCACCAGCGGCGCATTCATCGCGCGGCATGGTTCGTGGAACCGCGTACCGAAATCGGGCTATGACGTGATCTTCGTTCCGTTCAAAAACGGCATGCCGACGGGACAGCCGCTCAATGTGTTGACGGGTTTCCTCGACAAGGAAGAAAAGGCCCAAGGCCGACCGACCATGCTTGCCATCGACAAGAGCGGGGCCCTGCTGGTCAGCGACGATGTCGGCAACATCATCTGGCGGGTGCGCGCAAAAGCTGAACCGGATTAGCCTTGAAGTTTAACTTTATTGATCAAGCGTCGCTGCTCTGCGGGGCGCAAATAGAGAAAATTGCTCGGCAGGCCCAACCGAACGCATGCCTGGGCAGGCGGCGATTGCGGATCATATTTTCGCTCGGCTGCCCGCGCTACCAACTTGATGGCGATGCGGTCTGCCAGGGTCAGATCATATTCGCGCCCCAGTTCCAGTTTGTCGCGCACCAAAGGTGGTAGGATCGATACCGCAGCGCGTGCCAGCGCCCGGTGCAGGAAGCGTGGGATATTGGGCGCGGCCTTGCCCGACTGGATGATATCCAAAAACTCCTTGTTGATCGGATGCGGTTCGAAACGGGGGGCCAGCTTTTCCATCATCGCGAAGAAATCAGCGCGGCTGCTGACCTTGTTTTGCACACCATATAGTTCGGCAACGGGCGTCCCCTCGCTATAGAAGCGTTCCTGATCGGCGATCGAGAGCGGTGCGACAAAGCGGTCATATGCCGTCAGGAAGCCGAAAGCAGCGGTTGCGCTGACCCAATCGAGCAATTCCGGGTCCTTGGCGGAATAGGCGATGCCACCCGGGGTTTCGCCCTCAACCTTGGCGTGCATGCGGTTGACGCCTTCGATCACGCGGCGGGCAGCTGCCTGCGGCCCATAGACGCCAATCATCGCGGCATAGCCGGTGCGTTGCGACCGCCCGATAGGGTCCACCTTGTAAATCGAATGATCCCAAACACCCGAACGGATGCGCGGGTCGGCAAATTCCAGCAGCACCGCCGCGACGCCGCCGATGCCCAAGGCTATCTGGTTTTTGTACACCCGCCATGCGACGGAGTCCGGAGCCAGAAAGGCCGGCGCGCCGGGGGGTTGCGTATAATCAAATGGCGGTAACGGTTTGCGAATGGGGGCATTCATCGGCTGGTCTCTCCTCCAAACCAGCCGATTTAATCGCGCGATTAACAGTCCGAAGTCAAGCGCCAATCCCATAGGCCGCGCGCTCCATGGCACCGAAGAAACCCAGCGCACCAGTATCGCCAAAGGGCGCCAATTGGCTCATCATCACCCCGGTGATCCCATTGGCCGGGTCGATCCAGTAATAGCTGTTGAAAATGCCAGCCCAGGCAAGGCTGCCGGGCGCCCGGCCATTTGGGCCCTGTTCGGGATTGATCAGGAAACCGAGGCCCCAGCCGGTATGCTGGTCGGGGAAGGTATCAAAGGGTTGCGCAAGATCGGGCATTGCCGTTCCCATATAACCCGCGCGGATCGACCCGATCTGGTTGCGTCCCATTTCCGCAACGCTGGCTTCCGAGAGGATGCGCTGGCCATCCAATTCGCCACCGCGCAGGATCATCCGGGTGAAACGGGCATAATCATGCGCAGTCGACGAAAGGCCACCGCCCCCTGCATCAAACTCCCCGCCGCCAAGGAACATTGGTTGGATCGCAAAGCCGCCTTCGGGCGAGCGCGCATGGACGCGTGCCGCATCCTCGGGCAATGCCTCCCGAAACGCGGTTGCCGTCATTCCCAAGGGGGCGAACATATTGGCTTCGAGATAATCACCGAGGCGCTGTCCGCTCGCCGCCTCGACCGCCAATCCCACCCAGTCAGTCGCGACGCTATACTCCCAATTCTCACCGGGATCGAAAAGCAAGGGCATCTCGATCGACGCAAGCGATCCGGGGGCAGGCATTCCGGTGACCGCGAAATAGCGCAACACTTCGGGCCGGATGAAGAAATAGCCGAGGCCCGCAGTGTGGGTCAGCAGGTGGCGCAATGTTATGGGACGCGATGCTGGGCGTAGTTGCGGTTCACCGCTGTCGGAAAAGCCCGTCAGCACCTGCGGATTCGCCAGTTGCGGAAGCAGATCGCAAATGGGCGTATCAAGATTTAGCTTGCCGCTTTCAACCAGTTGCATGGCCCCGGCAGAGACGATCGCCTTGGTCATGGAAGCGATCTGGAAGACGGTGTCGACCTCCATTTCAGCTCCGGTCGTTGCATCGGCATGGCCAAATGCCTCAACCAAGCGAACGCCATCACGGTCGGCAATCAACGCCACTGCACCGGGAAGCCCCGATTGTGCGAAGGCCTCTTCCAGCATCTGTCGGCTGTTCATTATTCTCCCCTCCCCTGTATTTTCCTAATCGCTGAGTTCTATCCATGTTGGCGCATGGTCGCTCGCCTTTTCACGGCCACGATTCGCCTTGTCGACTCCGCACGCCACAAGCCGGTCGGCAGCGACGGGACTCAACAACAGGTGATCGATGCGAAAACCATGGTCCTGTTGCCATGCACCCGCTTGGTAATCCCAATAGGTCCAGACCCGCCCTTGCGGGTAATGCGTTGCCAACGCGTCAGTCCAGCCGTCGGCAAGAAGTGTGCGGTAGGCAGCGATACTCTCTGGCTGGCGAAGCGCATCGTCGAGCAACGCCTTGGTCGACCAGATATCATGGTCGTGCGGGATGACATTATAGTCACCCGCCAGCACCACCGGCAGTTCGAGCATCGCAAGTTCCGCTGCGCGAGCGCGCAGACGCTTCATCCATGAAAGCTTATAATCGAACTTTGGCCCTGGCACCGGATTGCCGTTGGGCAAATAGATCGACGCAACACGCACGCCATGCACATCGGCTTCCAAATAGCGTGAATGGACATCTTCCGGATCGCCAGCAAGTCCGCGCCCGCTTTCAACTGGCTGGGCATCGCGGGCAAGGATGGCAACACCGTTGAAACCCTTTTGCCCATGCCAGATTGCGCCATAGCCCAATCGCTCAAATTCTGCCGCAGGGAAGCCTTCATCCTGCGTTTTGATTTCCTGCAGGCAAGCGATGTCAGGCCGGGTTTCCTCAAGCCATTCGAGAAGGCGCGGGAGGCGTGCCTTGATGCCGTTGATATTGAATGTGGCGATGCGCATTTGGTGACCCTAGCGAGGGGTCACGCCCGCATCAAACCGAAAAGCTGGAACCGCAGCCACAACCTGACTGGGCATTGGGGTTGGTAACCTGGAAACTTTTGCCGCCGAGCGATTCGATGAAATCGACCGCCGAGCCCCGAACGAGATCGAGGCTGACCGAATCGACCACCAGCTTGGCATCACCTGATTCGGCGATGGTATCGTCGGCCTCAATGGTGTCGGCGAGGCCGAAACGATATTGAAAACCCGAGCAACCGCCACCTTCGACCGAAAGGCGCAGCAATGGTGCTTTGCCCAGTTTCTGGGCAATTTCCGCTACGCGTTTCGCGGCATTTGGCAAAAGCTGGATGTCGGGAGCCATGTTCATGTCCATTATGTAGGGACAAACAAAAAGGGCGGCAAGGTGTCTCCACCAAGCCAGCCCCAGATTTACACCCTCTCCCAAAGGTGATGCGTTTACGGCCAGAAATGCTTACTCAGCAGGACCGCCTACCGATTTGCTATCAGTATCCTTGGAAGCAATCAAGATATTTGACACTTTTGTTGCAGGCTCAAGGAAGCTGGTCGGATTGACCGGTTCACCAGCGATGCGGACTTCATAATGAAGGTGGCTGCCGGTTGAACGGCCGGTCGAACCCATGAAGCCGATAATGTCACCCTTGCGGATGCGCTGGCCAGAATAGACGTTCATTGCAGAAAGATGGCCATAGCGGGTCTGGATGGCATTGCCATGTTCGACCTCTACATACTTGCCATAGCCTGAAACCCATTGTGCACGACCGACAACACCATCGGCGGTTGCATAAATCGGGGTACCAATCGGGCCAGCGATATCGAGGCCTTTATGGTTCTTGCGGCGGCCCTGAAACGGATCGGTGCGATAGCCATACTGGCTGGTCATGCGCATCGTTTCGACGGGATTGATCGAAGGAACAGCAACGCGGTTCTTGCGAGCCGAGCCATTGGCCTGGCCCCAGCCGTCATGCAAGGCGCGGAATTCGGGATCTGCCACGCCAAGCGCGGTCTTGTTCGCGGCAACATCTTCGGGCTTCACACGGAAGGCGTCCGATGCGGCTGCGGCGGAATTGGCAAGTGCAGGCGTAGCAACCGATGCCGAAGCAACAAGGCTAGCTGCAAGTAACACTTTCCCCATCAGTGATTGGCCTGAGGCCAAAACGCTGTGTAGCATGTGCTTTTACGACCCTTTGTAGCAATCCGCACTTTCGTGTGGAATTATCCCCAAATGTTACGGCAGTTTTCTGCCCACCCCTTATATGATTGGGGTCTGGCGGGACCGTCAGGACAATGCAACCTGCATGTAATAATCGCGCGTTAAACCGGCCTTCGAACGCGCCGAGTCGTTAAATGGCGGCTTAATTGCGCCGCGGAAGTGGCGGTTTACCAGCAGTTTCCAGTAAGATTTCGGTAACAGTTCGGCTGATCGACAACCCGATTCAAACCATTTGGTTCCCGCCGAAACATGACGAATTTCGTCATTATAGATGCGCTGCAGGATACGTGCGGACGCCGAATCGCCTTGCGCCTCGAATCGCTCAACCGTGGCAGGGGTGACATCCAGGCCCCTTGCCTCCAGCACCATCGGAACGATCGCCAGCCGTGCCAGTGCATCGTCGCGCGTGGCGTACGCAGCCTCCCACAATCCGTCATGCGCGGGCATGGCGCCATAATGGCTACCCAACTGTTTCAGCCGCCGATCAAGCACAGCGAAATGCATCGCTTCGTCCGCGCCGACGCGCAGCCAATCATCGGCGAAATCGCGCGGGAACTGCCCGCCGAAACGGCCAACTAGGTCAAACGCCAAGTCTATCGCGACAAATTCGATATGCGCCAGCGCATGCAGCATGGCGACGCGGGCCCGTTCAGAGCCAGCGCGGCGGCGCTTCGGCATGAAGCGAGGGGCAAGCAGCTCCGGCTGGTCAGGACGCGCCGGATAATCGGGCATTTCCGCATCAAAACGATGTTCCAGCCGCCCCAAGCGCCAATCGCGTGCCACCGATCGTGCCCGCATCAGCTTTGCCTGCGGGTCAGCGGTTTCCAATACCGATTTGCACGCTTCACCGAGCGTCAGAACCATAAATCCCAAGCCTTCCAGAGATAGAAGAGGCCTATGGCGGTAACGATCCACGCCGTCCAGCGCTTGAAATTGGCATCGGTCAGCCGATCAAGCACCCAGCCGCCTGCGGTGGTGCCAAGCATCGAAGCAGGAATGGCCAAGGCGAACACCCACCACGGGGGCACGCCGCCGCCGGCGAGAAGCAAGGGACTGCCGTAAACGATGATCTTCGCCAAATGGCTGAACACCTGCGTCGCCGCCTTGGTCGCTACAATCTGGTGCCGGCTGAGTTGGGTTCGGACGAAAAAGATGTCGAGCAACGGGCCTGCCACCCCGGCGCTCAGGTTAAGCCCGGTGACGAGGAACCCTGAAACCAGCGCATGCGGCGCTCTTGAAGCATCGAGTTGCAGCCACTGCTTTGGCAACCAGACAAGCATCGGCACCAACCCGAGCAGCAGGAACAGCAACGGTTTTGACGGCATGAAGCCGATCGCCAGCACAGCGGCGGCTGCGACCGCCGAGGCGATCGCATAGTTCCAGATAATCGGCCAAGCGATATGCTGGCGATGCAGGATCGCGCGCCAGCCATTGGCGACCAGTTGCAGCAATCCATGCGTCACGAACGCAGCCGAGACCGGCAGGACGAACGCCAAAGCACCCATCAAAACCAGCCCGCCTGCCATGCCGAATATTCCTGATAACAACGCCGTCAGGAATGCGGTGACGATAAGGAAGGCGGCGGCAAAAGTCGACATCAGCCGACTGCTTTGGCAGCCTCCAGCACCTCGGCAGCGTGGCCCTTTACCTTCACATTGTGCCAGACGCGGGCCACCTTGCCATCCTTGCCGACGAGGAAGGTGCAGCGTTCGATGCCCATATATTTCTTGCCGTACATCGATTTTTCGACCCAGACGCCCATCTGTTCGGTGGCATCGCTTTCCTCGTCAGAAAGCAGGGTTACCTTGAGCCCATATTTGTCAGCAAACTTTGCCAGCTTCGCAGGCTTGTCTTTCGACATGCCGTAAACCGTCACCCCTGCCTTGGCGAAGTCGCCATGCAGTTCGGTGAAATCTTTCGCTTCGTTGGTGCAGCCGGGGGTGTCAGCCTTGGGATAAAAATAGAGCACCAGCGGCCCTGCCAGCGAGCCAAGCGCAACATCATTTCCAGCGCTATCTTTTACCGTCACGGCGGGAAGGCTGTCGTTTACGTCGGTCATGTTCCATTCTCCTGAAATCCATCCTACATTCGCTGCCTGATGCCCTGCCATTCGGCAGAAATCAGGCTGCGTGCAGCTTCGATAGCCGCCGTGACATCACCCCAATTGGCAAATCCCAGTGCCTTTGCAACCACGGCTTGCGCGGGTTCGGAGGGGATTTCGCAATCGGGCGCGACCAGCCGCAGCATAACGAGCAATCGCGTCAATAGCGCCTGCGCCTGGCCAAATCCTTCCGGCAAAAGCCCTGTAGAAACAAGTTCGTCAGCGGCCTTATCCAGTTGCGGATGCAGGCCCTTTGCATGGCGCAGTTGCAGCGCATGAATGGTGAACTCGGCATCGACCAATCCGCCCGGCAACAACTTCACATCAAGCGGGCCTTTGGGTGGTTTGTGCGTCGCCATGTCGCCCCGCATTTTGACGATATCCTCGGTAAGCTTCTTGGCATCACGCGGCGCAACCAGCGTTTCAGCAATGATTTCTTTCAGCTTTGTTCGGGCCGCAGGAGAACCATAAACCGGCCGTGCGCGGGTGAGCGCCATATGCTCCCAGGTCCACGCCTCTTCGCGCTGGTATTTTGCAAAGCTTTCGAAGGAAACACACAACAGCCCTTGCGCCCCTGATGGGCGAAGCCGCGTGTCCACCTCATATAGAGCGCCCGAGGCGGTTGCGACCGTCAAGGCGCCCACGACACGCTGGGCGAGGCGATTGAAATATTGGGTCGCACCCAAGGGACGGGCCCCATCCGATTCCTCGCCATGATCGCCTGAAAACAGCAAGATCAGGTCAAGGTCCGAGGCATGGGTAAGCGCTTCACCGCCAAAGCGACCGAGTGCAAGAATTGCGAGTTCGCCGCCGGGTACCTTTCCATGGGCGCGTTCGAATTCGGCAACGGTTGCCGAGGTCAGCTTCAACACGGCGACCTCGGCGAGCATCGCATAGGCGTGAGACACCGCGAGCGGATCCTGCTGCCCCTCAACCAGTTGCACGCCAAAGGCAAAACGCTTTTCGCCGACAAAGGCGCGCACAAGGTCGAGCAGCGTCTGGTAATCGTCATCCACAATGCGGGAATCGAGTTCGGCGAGCAAAGCGTCACAGCTTTCGGGCAATCGGAAAGCGCTAGCATCGATCAACCCTTCGAGGAGCTCGCCGCGCCGCGCAAGCGCATCGGCCAAGGTCGGCGCATAACTCAATATATCCGCCAGCAATTGCAGCAAGCCGGGACGGGCATCGAGCAGGTTGAAAAAATTGATCGCGCTCGGCAGCGCCTCGATCACATTATCGAAACGAGCGAGCGCATTGGAAGGATCGGGCGCCTTGGCGAGCGCTTCCATGATCTTGGGCAGGACTGTCTCGAACGCTTCGCGAGCCGAGCTTGATCGGATTGCGCGCAATTGCCCGCTGCGCCAACGTGCCAAACGCTGCGCCACCGCTCGCGGATCGGCATAGCCCAAGGCTGACAATTGATCCTCGAGCGGCAACCCTTCGTCGGCGAGCCGCTTCGTGCTCTCCTCATCTTCGCCCGCCAGTCCGTCATAAATCGCACCCACGCTGGCCACCACTGGCTCAAGCAGCGCGACGAGCGCGGCACCATCGTCCAATCCGTGTAGCCGTGCGGCGCGATCCAGATCAGTGGGATTTTCTGGCAGATTGTGGGTTTGCCGGTCATCGAGCATTTGCAACCGGTGTTCGATGGTTCGCAGCAATGTGTAAGCGTCGGCCAATGTGCCAGCTTCTTGCGAACCAATTCGCTCGCGCTCTGCCAATGCGGCAAACGCTGTGCGGGTATCGGCCATACGCAGGCCGGGATCGCGCCCGCCATGGATCAGTTGATGCGCCTGTGCGAAAAATTCGCACTCCCTGATGCCACCCCGGCCCCGTTTCAGATCATAGCCGGGGCCGAGCCGCTGCCCCTTATGATAATGATCGCGGATCTGACCGCTCATCTTGCGGATGTTAGCGAGCTGGCCAAAATCAAGACTGCGCCGCCACACAAAGGGCTGGATGCTTTTGAGGAAATATTCGCCCAGTGCCTTGTCACCTGCTGCTGCGCGCGCGCGGATGAAGGCAGCCTGCTCCCATGCCAGCGCGCTCGACTCATAATAGCTGATCGCCGCTTCGACCGGGAGGGTAATCGGCGTCACCTCGGGCGAGGGTCGCAGCCGCATGTCGACGCGGAAGACATAACCATTTTCGTCACGCGCGGAGAGAAGTTCGATCACGCGACGCCCGATGCGGACCGCGCTGTCGGCCACATCCTCACGTTCGCGGTGCGGCAATATTTCGGGGTCATAGAGGAAGATGGGATCGATATCGGACGAATAGTTGAGTTCCTGTCCGCCATGCTTGCCAAGGCCAATCACCGCAAAGCCCCGCACGGGTGCGTCGGGTACGCGCTCGGCAAAGGCAGCCGCAATTGCAGCATCAAGCGCGGTATCGGCGAAATCGGAAAGGATGCGCGTAACGCGCGCCAAGTCCCAAACGCCAGCCAGATCGGCAATCGCTGTAACCAGTGCCACTGCCTGTCGTTGCTGGCGCAGCGTAGCGGCTGGATCATTT
Source organism: Sphingorhabdus sp. (assembly GCA_023262005.1). Taxonomy (GTDB): domain Bacteria; phylum Pseudomonadota; class Alphaproteobacteria; order Sphingomonadales; family Sphingomonadaceae; genus Sphingorhabdus_B; species Sphingorhabdus_B buctiana. Next base: position 20,859 of record JALREL010000118.1, read on the forward strand.
TCGCATTCGATCGCCAGCGATTGCGCCAAAGCAGCGTCCAAGTTCCCGGATTTGATTATTTCAACCAGATCGGGTTGCCGCTCGATCAACTGGCACAAAAACGGGCTGTTTGCCTCGGCACGCGAAAGGGCAGCAGCAACCTCGCTCATTTTCGCAGATAATCCCTCCGGAAATCAGCCGCGAAAGCCACGAACCGGCCTTCGGCTATCGCGGCGCGCATCCCGGCCATAAGGCTCTGATAGAAATGCAGGTTGTGTTGCGTCATCAGCATCGCCCCCAAAATCTCGCCCGAGCGGACAAGGTGGTGGAGATAGGCGCGGCTCCATGTCTTGCAAACCGGGCAGTCGCAGCGCTCGTCGAGCGGGCCCTGGTCCTCGGCATGTTTGGCGTTGCGGATATTGACCGGGCCATTCCAGGTAAAGGCCTGCCCGTTGCGGCCGCTGCGGGTCGGCAACACGCAATCGAACATGTCGATGCCGCGCTCAACCGCCCCAACCAGATCGTCGGGTTTGCCCACACCCATCAGGTATCGCGGCCTGTCAGTTGGAAGCATGTCGGGTGCATAATCAAGGCAACCAAACATCGCCTCCTGCCCCTCACCCACGGCAAGGCCGCCCACGGCATAGCCATCAAAACCGATATCGATCAGGGCATCCGCACTTTCCTTGCGCAGCTTTTCATCGAGCGACCCCTGCTGGATTCCAAACAGCGCCGCGCGCTCGGCATGCTCACCGCCGCTGTCGAAACCGTCGCGGCTGCGTTTTGCCCAGCGCATCGACAGCGCCATCGATTTCGCTGCCTCTTCACGCGACACGCCATTGGCAGGACATTCGTCGAACGCCATCACGATATCCGAACCCAGCAAGCGCTGGATTTCCATCGAGCGTTCGGGTGACAGCATATGCCGCGATCCATCGAGATGGCTTTGGAAGGTCACGCCCTCTTCGGTTATCTTGCGCAGGCTCGACAGGCTCATCACCTGGTAACCGCCGCTGTCGGTCAGGATCGGGCGATCCCAGCCCATGAATTTGTGCAAGCCGCCCAGACGCGCCATCCGCTCCGCAGTCGGGCGAAGCATCAAATGATAGGTATTGCCTAATATGATGTCCGCACCGGTGGCTCGCACTTCGGCGGGGCGCATAGCCTTAACCGTGGCGGCGGTGCCGACGGGCATGAAGGCAGGCGTACGGATTTCACCGCGCAGCATCTGGATGCTGCCGGTGCGGGCTATTCCGTCGGTCGCGTTGATTTTGAAATCGAATCGGGATTGCATGCGCTTCGCCATAGCTGGGCAAATCTTTTCGCGCTATCGGGCGCACATGGGGTTCATAAGGCCAGATCATTGAGCATTTCGGTTTCACAACAACTGGTGACAGCGACACAAAAGCTGGGGGCAGTCAGCGAAACGCCCCGGCTCGATGCCGAATTGTTGATGGCGCATGCACTTGGCATCAGCCGCAACGACATGCTGTTGCGCGCCCGCGATCTGGATGTTCCGGCCAGCTTTGCTGTATTTCTGGAGCGACGTCTGGCGCACGAACCGGTCGCCTATATCCGTGGTTATCAGGAGTTTTGGGATCTCACTCTGGCGGTTACCCTCGATACGCTGATCCCGCGCGGTGACAGTGAAACGCTGATCGAGGCTGCAATAGCCTATTTTAGCGACAAACTGCCCCCCACTCGCATCCTTGATCTCGGGACGGGTTCGGGCGCGCTGCTCCTAGCCGCTTTGTCCGTGTTTCAAACAGCCGAAGGTGTGGCGATCGACACAAGCGAGCGAGCACTTACTGTTGCGAAGGGCAATTCGGAACGGCTTGGATTTGGTGAAAGGGCGAATTTCCTGCACCGCAGCTGGCGGGATGACGAATGGGCGGCCGATCTGGGTAGATTCGACCTCATTTTGTGCAATCCACCCTATGTTGAATTGGATGCGGACTTGGCACCGCAGGTCCGCGGCCATGAACCTGCCTCTGCTTTGTTTGCTGGGATCGACGGAATGGACGAATATAATATCTTGATCCCGCAATTGTGCGAACTGCTGTCCGCTACCGGCATCGCAATATTCGAAATCGGAAAAGGGCAGGATGTAGCGGTCATGCGATTGGCACAACAAAGCGGATATGTCGCCGAACCGCATCGCGACCTTGCCGGGATTGTCCGTGCGATAAGCATGTTGAATCCAGCAAGTTGATAATTTTTGCTTGGATTCGCTGGATAGTCGGGCTACGGCATCCCTAGCTTCACAGCGATGTGGCCGGATACCGGCCCTTTTTGGGAAGCTGCCCCAACGCATCGACGATTTTGAGGGGGACCGCACAGGGCGGTCGCGTTGAGGCCATAACACTCGGAAATTGGGTTGCTTTATTAAAGGACAGGTCAGTCTTTATGAATAACCGACAGACCAGCCGCCGTCGCGGCCGGGGCAATAATCGCGCGCAAAATGCCAATCGCAACGGTTACGATCACCAGAATCGCATCGACAATCGTGCGCGCGGTAACGCTGCGCAGATGCTGGAAAAGTACAAGAAGCTGGCACAGGATGCCCAGCTGAATGGCGACCGGGTGCAGGCCGAATATTATCATCAATTTGCTGACCATTATTTCCGCGTGCTCGCCGATTTCCGCAGCCGCCAGGAAGAAAACCGCCCGCAGCGCAATGAATGGCGCAATGACGACCGCGAAGGCGGCGAATGGCGCGATGAAGATCGCGAAACCGAAACCGGTGAGGATGAAGCGGTGGACACCGATAACCTCAACGAAGATAGCGACGAAGGCGAAGAACGCGAAGAACGCCGTCCGCAGCAGCGCAATGATCGTCGTGACCGAAACGACCGTAACGATCGCAATGATCGCAACCGCAACCGCCGCGATCGTAATGACCGCTATGATCGAAACGATCGTCCGCAGCAGCAGCGTGATGAAGGCGAAGCAAGCGACGGCGGGCTCGACCTAGCCGTTCTGCCGCCCGCTATCGGTGCAGCCAATGACGAGGTTGAGGCAGAAGCCAAGCCGGCTCGCAAGCCCCGCACTCGCAAGCCGAAGTCAGCAGAGGATGAAACAGTAGCAGCCGAATAAGGCTGCTCTCTTCCTCGCTTGTCCAGCCATTAAGGCTCTGGTCATGTTGTGAAAATTACGCCACCTGATAGCGACCACTATCGGGGGAGTAGGATTATGCGTGCAGCTTGGCTCTTGCTTGCAGGGGGGGCGCTGGCGGCACCTATCCTCGCCCAGGATGCAACTTCAGTAGCCGTACCGGGCGGCGCGACCGCGCAGGGTGACGTCGCCGTCACCATCTACCAGAATGGCCAAAGCCTAATCCAGGATACGCGACGCCTGACCATGCCTGCTGGCCGGTCGAAACAGGAATTTCCCGATGTTTCAGCCCAGATCCGGGCTGAGACGGTTACGCTCACCGGCCCCGGCATCGGAATAGTCGAACAGAATTTCGATTATGACCTGTTGACGCCGGCGAAACTGATGGAAAAGGCGGTCGGCCAGAATGTTACCCTGATCCGAACCAATCCCGCGACGGGTGCCGAGGTCCGCGTACCCGCGAAAGTACTTGCGGCAAATGGCGGTGTGGTCTTGCAAGTTGGCAATACGATTGAGGTGCTGCGCGACGACGGACTGCCCGTTCGTGTGATTTTCGACAAGGTTCCGCCCAATTTGCGTGCACGCCCGACGCTGTCGGTGACTTTGGAAGCAAAGGGCGGCGTAACCCCCACAACGCTGACCTACCTGACCCCGGGCCTTGGATGGAATTCGGATTATGTGACCCTGTTCGATGATGCCAAGCAAACGATAGACGTTCAGGGCTGGGTTACGCTGACCAACAATACCGGCACCGATTACAGCAATGCCAATGTGCTGCTCGTCGCAGGCAACCCGAATGGCGGCGGTGGACGGCGCAACTATACAACGCCTTGGAATCCGTCGACTGGCACAATCGACCAGCCAGGAACTGAAAGCAGCAATCGCGAACGGCTGGGAGACTATTATCTTTATCCACTCGCCGAACGGACGACGATCGCCAATGCCCAGCAAAAACAGGTCAGCTTTCTCGATGTGAAGGCGGCGCCCGCACGCAAGGCGTATGAGTTCAACAATGGTTGGCTGGCAACCAATGATGCGGCAAGCGCCTCATCGGTCCTGAAATTCTCGACGTCGCGCAGTGGCGGGCTTGGCGACCAGCTACCCGCTGGCACGATGCGCGTTTATATGCGTGACAAGCGCGGCGATCCGCAATTCATCGGTGAAAGCATGATTGAGGCAACGCCAATGGGAAGCGCCATGTCGATCCGCACTGGCGATGCGTTTGACGTGAAGGTGAAAACCGTGGTCGAAGAACGCAACCGCCTCTCATCCAGCCGCTGGCAAACCAAGATGCGCTATGAATTCACCAACGCGCGGAACGAGCCGGTGACCGTCGATCTGGGACAGGAAGGCCTATGGGGCGATGTAGCGATCATCGCGCAAAGCCAGGAAGGCAAACGCGTTTCGGCGGATCGTGTTGAATGGAGCGTAGCCGTGCCCGCCAACGGCAAGGCGACGCTCACCGCGACCTTCGATAGCCGTTATTGACGTCTGCCATGCGGGCCCTGCTTGCCCTTGTGTGGATTTATGCTGCGACGCCGGTCGCAGCGCAGTCCATCATTGTGTCGGATGCGCCTGAAAGCGTCTCGCTTACAGTTTATCGCGCGCAGGATCGTGGCGATCGGCCTATCGATCCCAACTGGCCACGCGGCTATGCGCTGATAACCGAAACGCGCACAATCTCCATTCCGGCAGGTGAGAGTGTCATACGCTTCGAAGGCGTGGCTGAAGGCATGTTTCCCGAAAGCGCGATTGTCACCGGGCTTCCACAGGGCGTGAGGGAAAAGAACCGCGATGCGCGGCTCCTCTCGCCCTCTGGTTTGGTCGATGCCTTCCTCAAGCGGGAAGTTACCTTGCTTCGCACCAACAGGGCCACAGGTGTGACAAGGGAGCAAAAGGCAATAATCACGGCTGGCCCTCAAGGCGGGGTTATCCTGCAAACGGCAGAAGGCTATGAAGCGTTGCGGTGCACCGGGTTGCCCGAACGGATGCAATTTGGCGGCGTGCCGCAGAACCTGTCGGCAAAGCCAACCTTGTCGGTGATCACACAATCAAACGAAGCGACCACAGCCAAGCTGACATTGACCTATATGGCGTCTGGTTTCGACTGGCAGGCCAATTATGTCGCCCATGCCAAGCCGGGCGACGACAAAGCGATTGGCAAGAACAAGATTGATCTGTTTGCCTGGTTGACGCTGGCCAATGGCGGCAACCAGAGTTTTCAGAACGCAAATACGATGGCGATTGCAGGGGAGCCCAATCGCGAGCGCCGCGCTGAACAGTCACGGCCAGTGGGAGGCGGCCTTAGCCTGGCATGCTGGCCCCAGCAGCGCACGCACCAGGTACCTTTCAACCCCGGATTCATTGTCGATATCCCGCCTCCGCCGGCACCCCCCGCCCCGGTTGCGATGGCTGCTTATGCAGACGAAAATATCGTCGTGACCGGGCAAAGGATGGCGCGCGCGGAAATGGCTGCGCCTGTCGCGGTGATGGTCGCCGATCAGGAAGATCTGGGGGACCTGAAACTGTATCGTGTGCCCGAGCCGGTAACCGTGAATGCCAAAGGCCAGAAACAGGTCGCGATGATCGTGAAGCCCGGCGCAGCCTTTGATCGCATCTATACGGTAAGGGTCGATGAATATGGCAGGAACGACGGAGCGAGCATGCCAATGTCGATCCTTTTCCGCGGTTCCAACCGCAAGGAGAAGGGGCTGGGGCTCCCTATGCCTTCGGGCCAAGTGATGTTGTTCGAAGACAGCAATTATGGCCCTCTGCTAGCCGGGCAATCGACATTGAGTGATCGCGCCGTGGGCGACGAAATCGAAATGATCGTCGGGCGCTCCTCCGATGTCCGCTACGCGGTTACCCGGATGAGCGAAACCGTCGAGAAGCAGCGTTTCAAAGTCGACATTACTAACGCCCGTAGCGAGCCGGTAAATGTCGAAGTCGAAATCCCGTTCGAGTTGCGCGGAAAGCCGAAACACATCGCCAAGGTCGACGGAATTCCGACCTGGAAAGCAACAATCGCTGCTAATGGAGAGGCAACTCTCTATTACGAACTGGAGCTTGAAAAAAATTGAAGCGGGGGAAGTGTTTCCGCCCGCTTCAAGTTAATCGACTCTCAAATCGAAAAATAGGCGCCCGCCCACAAAGGCTTGCGTCGTAAGTATATTTACCCGTTCGATTCCACGTACTCAATCGCGAATTCGCGAATGTGACGTTTTCGTTCGCGAACGACAGCGACCAATTCACGTTACGCGAACAAGCATGCCCCTGGTTAACCGCCTTGCTGGCGTCCGCCACCCGTGATAACAGCTCGCCAAACGGGGGTAGGCCGATGACATTGCAGGCTTTTCTCAATTACTGGTGCTCACTCGATTGGAAACACCAGCTTCGGCACCTGGCGCAATATCTTTTGATCGCTTTGCTGCTGGTATTGGTCATGCCGTTCGGCATGTTCCCCGAACAACCGCTCGTAAGATTGAGTTACTGGTTCTCGGTGCTTTCAATTTTCGGGATGGCGATGATGCCGATGACCGCACGGATTATCCGCTCGACCGGAGCATTTGATGACTTTAGCCGGTGGAGCGGCATAATAGGCTGCGTCCTCTTCGCCACCATTCCAATGACCTTCGTTGTGCATGCAATCGAACATTGGGGCTGGTCTTTGGCAGCAGCCCGAATGGGCAATGGTCAATTACCGCCTTCGGTTTCACGCGATGTTGCGGGCATGATGCAGCTGTTTTCGCAACTGACAGCGATCAACCTGTTCGCAATTGGCGTGAATTCCTTTTTCATCATCGCGCTCGACGGGCTGCCGACCGAAAGCAAGAAAAAGCAACTCGCCGGCATCCGCTTTTTATCACGCCTTCCCGACCATCTTGGTGCCGATTTGCTCTATCTGCAGATGGAAGACCATTATCTGCGAGCGACCACTGCCAGCGGCACTGGCCTGATCCTCATACGCTTTCGCGATGCCTTGAACGAACTGTCCGACTATGAAGGGATGCAGGTACACCGTTCATGGTGGGTAGCCCGCAATGCTGTCACGCGACTTAACAAACAGGGCCGGAAGATCGAGTTATTGATGAAGGACGGCTCGATCATCCCGGTTTCCGCAGCATATCGGAAAGAGGTCGAAGACCAATTGCTCGGCGCCTGAGGCGTCGCCCCGGGTCAATCCGTGCTGGGCAGCGGACGGGGCCGGTGCTGTTCATCGAGCGCGACGAAGGTGAAAAGACCTTCGGTCACCTTCACTTCCTGTTCGCCGCGATCGCGTGTTGCAACAACCTCTATCCGGATGGCCATCGAAGTGCGTCCACGCCGTTCGAGCGAGGCATAAACCGATATGATATCGCGGAGCAGGATTGGCGCGATGAATTCCATCTTTTCGATAGCGACCGTGGCACAGGGCCCTTCGGCAATCCGGCCAGCGACAATGCCACCGGCAATATCCATCTGCGCAAGCACCCAGCCGCCAAAGATATGGCCGTTGGCGTTGATATCGGCAGGGCGCGGGACCACCCGCAAAATCGGATCGCCCCGGACGGGCAGGTTATGGACGGCCTGCGTCATCGTCATCGTCGGCAAGGTCGGCAAACGGGTCTTCGATTGACTCGTCATGTCCGGTACCGCTTGAGAGGAATACCAGTCCCATCAGCGCACACATCAACATCACCGAGAAGATGATGCCGGCGGCTGTAGCGATGTAGAAGTGGATCGAGACGAAACCATTTTCGCGCCAGAAAAAGTAGAGCGCCCCGCTGGTGATGATCAGCGTGAACAGGAACATCCAGCCCATCAACCTGCGATAGCGGGCCCAGGCAAAGGCGGCATATTCCGGATTATCAAGGCGGGAGGGGCGAGTCATTTTATCCTTTGGCGCGTCTATGCTATGTAAACGGTGTGGGCAAGTCGAATGGGAGGAAGGCGATGACGATTGCAATCATCCTGCAGGGCCGCGAAGGCACGGTTTTCTCAGCATCTCCAGATGAACTGGTCGAAACAGTGGCGACGCGACTCGCTGAAAAGCGAATTGGCGCATTGCCGGTAATCGACAATGGGCGCGTAATCGGGATCTTCTCCGAACGCGACATGATCTACGGGCTGGCATCGCATGGCGCTTCCATATTACAGAAACGCGTGGCCGATGTGATGACGGCACCTGCCATCACCGTATCGTCGGATACTCCCGTCCTTTCGGCGCTTTCATTGATGACAAGGCGTCGGATCCGGCATTTGCCGGTGGTTGATGGGGATCGGATTTCGGGCTTTGTTTCGATCGGCGATCTCGTCAAATACCGGATCGAACGCATCGAGGCAGAAGCCACTGCAATGCGCGATTATATCCAGATGGCCTGATCGATCGCATGTCGGCTTAGCCGACGCCCAACGGCGCACCTATTTCCCGCTGGCGGGGGACCCAGCCGCAGCTACTGGCGCAGGAGCCGTCAGCGGTTGCGGGCCGTAACGGGCATTCCATTCCGCAATATCCACCTTGTACTTCTCAAAGGCGTTGAAGAAGTTGATGAACACCGCATCGAGATCTGCCAGCGCGCCAAATGAGTATTCAGGCAGCGCCGTCGAGGGAATGGCAAGGATTTCGCGCGATTTCGCTAGCGACCTGTCGCAGAATTCGGCCCGCACCGGGGGAAGCGCGAAGTAGTTGTAGAGGTCGGTCATCCGGGTGTCGCGAACGCGCAGGCCATTCTGCCCGGGGAAACGTTTCACATATTCGGAATCGACCGCTTTGTTGGTCTGCGCCAAGCGGCTCTTATGGACCTGAAGGTAGCGGTTGTAATTCTGGGCAATCTCGCCCCAGACCGGGCCTTGGCAGTTCAGCGCGGCAACGTTCAACCCCGAACGCAAGTGCCAGATATTCTCTTCGCGCGATAAACCACGATTGGGCGTGGTGCGAACACCATCGATGCCAAGCGGCGGAACTTTCATGGTGACCGCGGCTCCGCCCGGTGGAAGCGGCATTGGCGGAATGACGGGAGCAGGCGGGACGACAACCGGCTTTGGTGCAACAACAATCGGCTTGGGGGCCGGTGCGCAGGCTGCGACAGCCAAGACCAGACCAGAAATTAACGCTCCCCTCACCGCATTTTTCATATGCAAATCACTCCCGGCGACCAGATTATTCGATGCTGTCTGTCAACACGATTAACGGCAGGAAATAAAGTGTTCATCGTCGAACTGCACAAAGAAAAAGGCCCAGCGGTTTCCCGCCGGGCCTTTGTCCAAATGTTTGTGACGCTTATTCGCGGTTGCCAAGGAAGCTCAGCAGGAACTGGAACATGTTCACGAAATCGAGATACAGGTTCAGCGCTGCCATGATGGCAATCTTTC
>JALREL010000014.1 GCA_023262005.1 Sphingorhabdus sp.
AAAGGCCCAGCGGTTTCCCGCCGGGCCTTTGTCCAAATGTTTGTGACGCTTATTCGCGGTTGCCAAGGAAGCTCAGCAGGAACTGGAACATGTTCACGAAATCGAGATACAGGTTCAGCGCTGCCATGATGGCAATCTTTCCAAGCGCTTCGTGGCCGCGATAATAGAAATACTCGCTCTTGATGCGCTGGGTGTCATAAGCGGTAAGCCCTGCGAAGATCAGCACACCAAGGAAGCTGACCACCATCTGCAAGGTGCTCGATCCCAGGAAAATGTTGACGATCGAGGCAAGCAGCAAGCCGACAACGCCCATGATCAGGAAGCTGCCCCAACCGGTCAGGTCCTTCTTGGTGGTGTAACCCCAGAGGCTGAGCGACAGGAACGAAACCGCCGTCACGAAGAAGGTCGTGGCGATTGACTGGCCGGTATAGACAAGGAAAATCGTCGACATCGACAGGCCCATCACCGTGGCGAAAGCCCAGAACATCGCCTGCAATGCGCCGGTCGACAGCTTGTTGATGCCAAAGCTCATCACCATGATGAAGGCGAGCGGCGACAGGATGATCAACCACCGCAGCGGGGTTGCCATCACTTGTGCGGCCATACCGCTGTTTGCGAAGAGCAAAGCGACGATGCCGGTCAGCAACACGCCCGATGCCATGTAATTGTAAACCTTGAGCATGTGGGCACGCAGCCCGGCGTCGACTGCCGCGGAAGCAATCGGCTTGCCATCAATGGTAACGCCCGCGCCGGTTTGCGTTACCCGCGGATCAGACCATTCAGCCATTTCAAACGTCTCCTCAAAAAAGCGGCACCATAGCCGCCTAAGTGCGTAATATTGGATGAAATCGCTCCAATTTCAAGCGAAACCGGACTCGCCCTGGCCCGTTTTTTGCCAACAGCTTAGCAGTTGCATGGCCTCAACTGGTTGCGGGGCGGTATTTCGCGGCGTCGGTGGTAAATTCGGCATGGCCATAGTCTGCCAATTGCCGCCGCAAACGCGAAACCAGCATTTGGTCGGCGACCTCTCCGAGTACCGGCAGGCGCGAGGCGATCTTGTGGCCCAGCGTCTGGCCAAGGATCGCCGCCATCGTCGCAGCATAGAGTGCTTTGTCACGGCCATCGAGCGGCACACCAACCTGCGCTGCCGCAGCTTCGTCACCCTTCAGGAAGGTATTTACAAAAAAGACACGCGAAAAAGAACGTTCGAGCCGACGGAAGACACGACCGGGCAGCGAACGATCCTTGCTAAGCTCCGCCTCCATCGTTGCCCGGAGCAAGCCGCCACAAATTGCGTCATCATATTCATAGCGCAGCGTTGCACTGCGCGTGCACCAGATACGGACAATATCAGTCGGATTATCCGCGAGCAGGTCTTCGGGAAGCCCCAGCAGGTAACAGCGATAGCGTGCCAGTTCGACCTTTGCGCGTTCTTCGGGTGTAAATGTCGTCCGCCCCTGCCCCAGCACCTTTTCGGACATGAAATAGATCGGGATCAGTCCGGCAGGCATCTGGTCGAGTTGCGGGATCGGGATGCCATAAACCTTTGAATCCCACATGCCGGGCCGGGAAAGGACATTCACCCGCACCATCGAATGCATCAGCCGCACCATAGCCGCCGCCTTGAACCCGGGACCAAAGCGCTTCAGCGCACCAGGCAGCACCGTGGTTGTGAAGAATGTCGCTGTTTCTTTGACACGTTTCGCTGCAGTCGCATGGCTCAATGTACCGGTGAGTGCCATAGGCAGCGCCGAATATTTATTGAGGAAGGTCGCGATGAATGCGCCGCGAATGGCGAAGGGTGAGATGTTTGCAGCCGAATTGCGCTCTGCTTTTGCGCCCTGCTCCACCAATCGCATGTCGAGCCAATCAGGAATGCGTTCCATCTCGGTGATGAGCGCGACCAGTTCGGCAGGTGCACCTTCTACCACTTCGACACCTTTGTCGCACGCTTCGATGAGCATATCGACCAGTCGGCGAAAGCCATATTGCGGAATGAGTGCCGCAAAGGCATCGCCAGTGATGTCGCCCAGCATGCTATATTCGCGGATGCGTGCAACGAGTTCGGTATCTGCCAGATATTCAGCGCGCGTCTTGCCCTTCACCTCGGATAATTCTGTGCGGTCTTCTGGTCCGTCGGCAAATCGTTCGGGCGGAGTGTCAAAATCGATCTGGCCATAAAGCGCAGGAAGCAGATCTGCTTGCGAACGCACCTTTGCGGCGATGACGGCGATATCTGGCAAATTAATCCTCCTGCTCCTCTATGCCCGCGATGCTGTCAGCCGCTGTCGGTGAAAGCAATACCCGTTTAGGCCTTACTCCATGTCCTGCGCCAATCGCGTGGCAAGCGCGTGCGTCGCTGCCTCAACCTCGCGCCAGCAGGCCTCGAAATCAGCTATATCGCCATAATATGGGTCAGCGACCGCATCGCCCTCGCGCCCCGGCAAATGATCGAGCAACATCGACAGGCGGGCCGTGCCCGTTTGGGGCGCCAGAGCCTTCACATTTTGCAAATTGGAGCGATCCATCACGACGATATGGTCGAAGCGATGGAAATCATCATGAAGCACCTGGCGTGCGCGCAGCCTGCTGATGTCGATCCTGCCAAGCCGCTTGGCAACCTCTTGCGCACGGCGATCGGGCGGGTGGCCGACATGCCAATCGCCGGTTCCCGCGGAATCGACGATGACATCGAGCCCAATCCGTTCGGCATGGTACCGCAGCGCCGCCTCCGCCAGGGGCGAGCGGCAGATATTGCCGAGGCAGACCATCAACACCGAAATTGCCATCACCAATCCTTTACCCGCTTGCGCTTTGCATATCCTCTGCTAGCCCAAGGCCCGACTGAGAGACAAGAAAAGGAGAATGACGTTGAGCGCAACAAGCGATGGGGAGTCGATTGGAAACGCCAACGCCCAAGGGGAAAAGTCAGCTACCGGCTATAGCTGGTACGTCCTTTTTGTTCTTGTCATTGTCTACATCCTGAACTTCATCGACCGGCAGATCGTCAGCATCCTTGCGGTCGACATCAAGGCCGATCTCGGCCTGACCGATTCCGAAATGGGATTTCTGGGTGGCGCGGCATTTGCCGTTTTCTATGCCCTGTTCGGTATCCCACTGGGCCGGTTGGCGGATAACTGGAACCGCGTAAGACTGCTTTCGATAGGGCTGGCGCTTTGGTCGTTGATGACGGCGCTATCGGGCTTCGCACGCAACCAAGTCGAGCTGACTTTGGCGCGCATGGGCGTTGGCGTTGGTGAAGCGACCGCAAGTCCCACCGCTTATTCGCTGATTTCAGACTATTTCCCGAAGCGTCAGCGCGCCACGGCTCTCGCCATCTATTCGTCGGGCTTGTATCTCGGTGGCGGCGTCTCGCTCTTTATCGGCGCGATGATCGTGCAGGCATGGAACGAAGCCTATCCGACAAATGCGCCTTTGGGGCTGGTCGGCTGGCAAGCGGCCTTCCTTGCCGTGGGCATTCCCGGCGTTTTGCTTGCGCTTTGGGTAGCATCGCTTCGTGAGCCGGTTCGCGGTGCGATGGATGGCGTGGCAGCCGAAAGTTCACCGACACCCTTCCGCGCCTTCGCCAAGGACCTGTCGATGATCGTGCCACCCTTCACCATCTGGGGCGCATGGAAACGTGGTCCGGCAGCTTTCCTGATTAACATCGCAACGGGCGCAGCCATCGCGGCATTCTCTTGGTGGATGATCAAACTGACGGGCAATTTGCCGCAATGGTCCGCCGTCGGCTTTGGCTATTACGCCGTCTTCTCTTGGGCATCGGCGCTGCGGGCAAGCGATCCCGCCACCTTCAAGCTCATATGGGGTACGCCCGCCTTCATCTGCACCACACTGGGCTATGGCCTTGTCTCGCTCGCCGCGTACGCGCTGAGCTTCTGGTCCGCGCCTTATGCCGAAATCATCCTGAAGCTTCCCAAGGCGGAATTGGCTTTCATTCTTGGCGCCAATGGCGCATTGAGCGGATTCCTTGGTGTCATCATCGGCGGGCGCATGGCCGATGCGCTGCGGATGAAGAATCCCGCTGGCCGCATCCTGATGATCATCCTCGGCGTAGTCGGTCCGATCATCCCGATCTGGATCGGCTATACAACCGAAGATGCAACGCTGTTCTATGTCATGAACTTTGTCGCTGGCATGTTGGGCGCGACTGCGCTGGGCGCCGCTGCGGCAACGACGCAGGATCTGGTTCTCCCCCGCATGCGCGGCACCGCAACGGCGGCCTTCTTCCTCGGCACCACCTTGGTCGGCCTGTCCTTCGGTCCCTATATGGTCGGGCAGATTTCCGACCTTGCCGGCACCATGGTTGATGGCAAACTGGTCGGTGACCTGCGCTTTGGCATTTTGTCGCTGATTGGTGTCGCGCCGATTGCGCTCGGGCTGCTGATCGCAGCTTACCGCATGGTTCCGACGGCAGAACGTACCCTGGTCGAGCGTGCCCGCGAGGCTGGCGAGCCGGTTTAATCATACGGTTAAATTCCTGCTTGACGCTTGCGTAAACTTGCTGTTTCTGGCTGCCAGAACAGCATTAGGAGAATCCTGCCATGTCGCTCGATGCACTGCACCGCACCGTTTATAACGAAGATCATGAGGCCTTCCGCTCGACGGTCCGCCAGTTTGTTGCCAAAGAGATCGAGCCCAACGCAGATAAGTGGGATGCAGACGGCCTCGTCCCGCGCGAAGTTTGGCCCAAGGCTGGCGAGCTTGGCCTGCTGTGCCCGACAGTTCCCGAGGAATTTGGCGGGCTCGGCCTCGACTTCGGTTACAACGCGATCATCAACGAGGAATTCGGCTATAACACCGATGTCGCCACCGGCTTCTCGCTGCAGACTGATATCGTTGCCAACTATATCATCCAATATGGTTCTGAAGAGCAGAAGAAGCAGTGGCTGCCCAAGATGGTTTCGGGCGAAGTCATCACTGCGATTGCGATGACTGAACCGGGCACCGGTTCGGACCTCCAGGGCATGCGCACCACCGCGAAGAAGGATGGCAACCATTACGTCATCAACGGCGCCAAGACCTATATCACCAACGGCCAGAATGCTGACCTGATCCTCGTCTGCTGCAAGACCGATCCCGATGCGAACCCCGCCTATAAGGGCGTGTCGATCGTCCTCGTCGAAGCTGATCGCGAAGGCTTCAAGCGCGGCCGCAACCTCGACAAGATCGGCCTCGATGCCGCTGACACGTCAGAGCTTTTCTTCGAAGACGTACGCGTTCCGATCACCAACTGCCTTGGTCAGGAAGGCATGGGCTTCATCTACCTTATGACCGAGTTGCCGCAGGAGCGCCTTTCGATCGCCATCGGCGCGCAGACGGCGGCCCAGCGCAGCTTTGACCAGACGGTGGAGTTTGTGCGCGAGCGCAAGGCATTTGGCAAACCGATCCTCGATTTCCAGAACACCCGTTTCGTGCTTGCTGACCTGAAGACCAAGCTACAGGTCGGCTGGGCGCATATCGATTGGGCACTGGCGCGCCACATGAAAAAAGAGCTGACCCCTGAAGAGGCCTCGGCTGCCAAGCTTTGGCACACCGAACTGCAGGGCGAAGTGGTCGACAAGTGCCTCCAGCTCCATGGCGGCGCCGGCTTCATGAACGAATATCCGATTGCCAAGCAGTTCCGTGGCGCGCGCGTGACCCGCATCTTTGGCGGCACGAGCGAGATCATGAAAGAACTGATCGGGCGCAAGCTCTAATGGCGAAACCCGAAGGGTGGCGGCTGAACCTGGCCGCCTACCCCATCGTCCTTGAAAGCGACACGCGCTTTCAGGACATGGATATCAACGGGCATCTCAACAATGTGGCGTTCGCGTCGCTGTTCGAGAATGCCCGTGTCCAGCTGCACCGTAAGGCCCGGCCATGGGCTGATCGGCCAGATAACGAACGCACAATGGTCGCGTCGGTCGAAATCAATTATTTGCGCGAAGGTAATTTCCCCGCGCCAGTAACAATTGGCTCGGGCATTGGCCGCATCGGCAATTCAAGCTGGGTGGTCGTCCAGGCGATGTTCCAGAACGGTCAGTGCATCGGCACTTGCGACAGCGTGATAGTCTGTCGCACCGATAACGAAGCCAAGCCTCTGCGTTCCGAACTCGTCGCTGAACTCGAAGAGATGATGGCCAAGCCTGCGGAATAAATTCTCCCCTCCCGCTTAAAGGAGGGGAATTTATAGTCAGTCCACGAAATTTGGCTTTCGCTTCTGCATTTCGGACATCACCGCCTCCATCTGGTTTGGCGTGCGTATGACCTTCAACTGCTCATCGCTCTCCATCTGCAGCAACTCGGCATCGCTTGCAGTGGCCAGCGCGTTACACATGCGTTTCGCACCACGAATGGCGTGCGGGTTCTTGTTTGCGATCACCCGCGCCAATTCCATCGCCTTGGCATGCGGATCGTCCGAAACATGGGTGGCAAAACCCATTTCCTTGGCCTCTACGCCGTTGAATTCGCGATTGGTGTAGATCATTTCTCGCAGCACATCATCGGCCACCTGCGTGCGCCACAACGGCATGCCACCGACATCGGGAACAAGACCCCATTTCATTTCCATGATCGCAATGCGCGTATCGGGATGGACAATGCGGATATCCGCCCCTGCCATGATCTGGCTGCCTGCCCCGAAAGCGACACCGTGCACGGCGGCGATCACCGGTACCGGCAATTCGCGCCAGCCATAAGCGGCATATTGCGCGTTGTTTGAAATGCCTTTCGTGCGATCGGCAAGGGTACCTCCAGCGCTGCTCGCACCCGGATCGCGCTCGCCTTGCAGGCTCGACAGGTCGAGGCCGGCGCAAAATGCGCGCCCCTCGCCAGACAGGACGACCACGCGCAGCCCCGGGGTTGCTTTCAATTGGTCAATCGCCTCGACCAGCGCATTCCATTGCGCACCATCAAGGGCGTTCATCTTATCAACACGGGTCATGCGGACATCGGCAATGCCATCTTCCAGCATGGTGATTGAAATACGGTCGTTCATTTTGCCTCCTCAGGTAACTGGCTAAGAGCCAGTCTGTTGCCCTCACTATCCTCTATTTCGGCGACAAAACCCGCCGCCCCGATATCTTTCACCGGATACAGCACTGGCCTGCCCATCGCCTTTGCCTTGGCAACGGTCGCCTCGATATCCTCGACATGGAAGTAGACAATCGCGCCATCCTTCGATGGCTTATAAACATCGCCTTTGGCCAGCGCGCCGGTAGCGCCTGGTGCGCCATCCGCAAAGGGAAAGCGCGCCATATCATATCCATCGACAACTTCGCGATCCAGTTTCGTGCCCAGCAACTCTTCATAGAATTTCACCGCTCGATCCATATCGGTAACGGGAATTTCGAAATAGTAGACCGGGTGCGTCACTTTCGGTTTCTCCTCCTGAGACCCGACTTGTCTTTCGGGCTGGCAACCCGCAACCAGAAGCCACCCCAGCAAGACCGCAACTGTTCGATCAATCGGCACTTTTTTAGCCCGTCCGCTCCAATGCCGCCTCTACCAAGGGCAGCTGGTCGTTGCCGAAATACATGTCAGTGGCGTCGACAAAGATCGACGGTGAACCATAGCCGCCGCGCGCAATCACTTCTTCAGTATTGGCGCGCAGGCGGGCCTTAACAGCGTCGGACTGTGATGCTGCCTTCAGCGCCGCACCATCCAGCCCCGCACCATCGGCAACCGCCGCCAGCACATCGGCATCATCAAGATTTTCCTGTCGTCCGAAATAGCTTTCGAAGGCTGCTTTCGAAAAACTACGAAGCGCATCCTTGTCGTCTTCGAGCGCACAGGCAAACCGCATGGCGTTCACACTCTTTGCCGGATGCCATTTGGAAGGGAAGTTCATCTCCACACCCGCCAGCGCGGCCCAATCATTGAGCACCTTCCAGCTATGCTTTAGCTTGCGATTGTCGGTCATCTCGCGCGCGGCATAGACCGATTGGTTCACGGCATTGAAAACACCGCCGACAAGAATGGGGCGCAACACCGCCTGCTCGCCCGTCCTTTGGAGCATCGGCCACAAATTGGTGAAGGCCAGATAGGTCCACGGGCTGGACAGGTCATAGAAAAATTCGACGCGTGCGCTCATTCTGCCGGGACCTCCTCCAACAAGGGCGCATTTTCCGCCTTTGCGTCAAAGTTAAGGAACACATCCTTGATCCATTCGGGAAATGGCATCGGGCGGTGGCTTTCCAGGTCAACAAAGACGCTGACCAGTTCCACCTCGGCGCGCAAATCATCCGATCCATCTTCGGTCGCTCCGTGAATTTCGACGACCTTTGTGATGCTGGTGCGCCCCATCTTGGTGGTGCGGCACATCACTTCGATCATCTCATCAGGGAAGATCGG
Source organism: Sphingorhabdus sp. (assembly GCA_023262005.1). Lineage (GTDB taxonomy): Bacteria > Pseudomonadota > Alphaproteobacteria > Sphingomonadales > Sphingomonadaceae > Sphingorhabdus_B > Sphingorhabdus_B buctiana. Next base: position 8,353 of record JALREL010000014.1, read on the forward strand.
CGCGTTCCACAGGACAGTCGCCTTCTTCACATGGAATTCAAGCGGTTCGTCCGGGTTGACCAGCCGCAAACCGCAGGCGCGCCAATATTCGGTTACCGCGACATCGGCATAATCGAGATAGCGTGCGTTGAAGACAACACCTTGCGCGTCGGTCTCTGCCCAGCGTACGCGGAGGGGATAGCGAAATGCGAAATCTTTCTTTGCCATGAAATTTCGATGGCGGAATGCAACCGATATGGCAAGTAGATTGCCGTTAACGTCAAGCAAGGATAGGGATAAGCCATGATCAAACAAAAACTGATGCTCGTCGCCCTTCTTCTGTCCAGCGCGGCGGCGGCGCGCACGCCCATGCAATTTGACTCGAACACGAGCCTGTTGGAGGCGAAACAGGCTGCAGGCGAAATAACGAGCGAACAGATCGTCCGCGATTACCTCTCCAAGATTGCTGCCGTCGACGACTCGGGCCCCAAATTGAACGCCGTAATCGCGACTTTCCCCGATGCTATCGAACAGGCGCGCAAGCTGGATGCCGAGCGAGCACAAGGGCGGGTGCGCAGCCCGCTCCATGGCATTCCGGTATTGGTGAAGGATAATATCGAGGTCGCAGGCCCGGTTGCTACCACAGCCGGCTCGCTGGCGCTGAAGGACAATATCACCGGTCATGACGCCCCGATCATAGCCCGCTTGCGCGAAGCGGGAGCGGTGATCCTCGGCAAGACCAATTTGAGCGAGTGGGCCAATATCCGGTCAAGCGATTCGACCAGCGGCTGGAGTGCGGTTGGTGGATTGACTCGGAACCCTCACATTCTTGATCGCAACACTTGCGGATCATCCGCAGGAAGCGGCGCTGCGGCCGCAGCGGATCTTGCCCCGCTCACAATCGGCACGGAAACCGACGGCTCTATCGTTTGCCCTTCATCGATCAATGGCATTGTCGGGTTCAAGCCGACGGTTGGATTGGTCAGCCGCAGCCGCATCATCCCGATTTCGCACAGCCAGGATACCGCCGGCCCGATGACCAAATCGGTCCGCGAAGCAGCCTTGATGTTGACGGTGATGGCAGGCAGCGATCCGGCCGATCCTGCCACTGCGGAAGCGGACAAAAGGCGGACCAACTATTCCGAGAACCTGCGCCGCGAAGCCCTGCAAGGGATGCGCCTTGGCGTGATGCGCGATCGTGTGGGCAACAATGCAAAGATCAAGGCGCAGTTCGATGCCGCGCTGGAGAAGATGAAGGCCGCAGGTGCCGAAATCGTCGAGATTGCAGACACCCGCAAAGGACTGGACGGCCTAGGCGAAGCCGAGTTCGAAATCTTGATGACCGAGTTCAAGGCAGGCCTGAATGCCTATCTGGCAAAAGCGCCGAGCAGCGTCAAAACCCGCACACTTGCTGAAGTGATTGCCTTCAACAAGGCTGAGGCTGGGGAATTACGCTGGTTCGGGCAGGACCTGTTCGATCTGGCTCAATCAAAAGGCGGGCTTGATGATCCAAAATATCTGGAGGCAGTTGCAAAGGCAAAGCGCCTCGCCGGGCCCGAAGGCATCGACAGACTGCTGCGTGAGAATGATGTGCAACTGCTGGTTGCGCCGACGGCGGGAACCGCCTGGAAGAGCGATCTCGTCAACGGCGATCAATATGCCGGGCCAAGTGCCAGCCAATTGCCCGCGGTCGCCGGATATCCGCACCTGACGGTGCCCATGAGCGCAATCGAGGGTTTGCCAATTGGCATCAGTTTCATCGGCACCGCATGGGATGACGCGCGTGTACTCGGCGCAGGCTATGCCTTTGAACAGGCGACCTACGCCCGGATCGATCCGGCCTTCAAATCGAGTATTGAAATGACGCAGCCTTAATCCTCCTCCCGCAAGCGGGAGGGGACCGGCTTAAATTGCTTTTGCCTGTGTCGGCGTATTCACGCCCATAGATTGCAGGTAGCGTTTGATGTTGCGCGCGGCCTGGCGCAGGCGGTGCTCATTTTCGACCATCGCGATGCGGACATAGCCTTCGCCATCCTCGCCATAGCCAACGCCGGGAGCGACCGCGACCTTGGCCTCGGTGAGCAGCTGCTTCGAAAATTCGAGGCTGCCGAGATGCGCTAACGCAGGGGGTAGTGGTGCCCAAGCGAACATCGATGCGCGCGGTGCCGGGATATCCCAGCCAGCGCGGCCAAAGGCCTCCACCAGCACATCGCGGCGCTTGTGATACAACTCGCGGTTCTTCTCGACGATATCTTGCGGGCCGTTGAGCGCGGCGCATGCCGCAGCCTGGATGGGCGTGAAGGCACCATAATCGAGATAGCTTTTGACGCGGGTCATTGCCGCAATCAGCTGCTTGTTACCCACGGCAAAGCCGATGCGCCAGCCAGCCATCGAATAGGTTTTCGACAGCGAGGTGAATTCGATCGCGACATCCTTCGCACCCTTCACCTGCAGGATCGAAACCGTCGGTTTGCCATCGAAGTACAGCTCCGAATAGGCGAGGTCGGAAAGCACCCAAACCTTGTTCTCCTTGGCCCAGGCAACAAGCCGCTCATAGAAAGCGAGGTCGACCGTTTCAGCGGTCGGGTTCGACGGGTAATTGACTACGAGGATCGACGGGCGCGGCACGGTAAAGGCCATCGCACGGTCGAGAGCGCGGAAATAATTCTCGTCGGGAGTGGTTGGAACGCTGCGGATCGTCGCACCAGCGATAATGAATCCAAAGGTATGGATCGGATAGCTCGGATTGGGTGCGAGCACGACATCACCGGGCGCGGTGATCGCGGTGGCGAGGCTGGCCAGCCCCTCCTTCGACCCCATTGTGACGACAACTTCGGTTTCCGGATCGACATCGACACCAAAGCGGCGGCCATAATAATTGGCTTGTGCCTTGCGAAGACCCGGAATCCCTTTCGATGCCGAATAGCCATGAGCATCGGGTTTCTGTGCCACTTCGACCAGCTTGTCGATGACATGCTGCGGCGGTGGCAGGTCTGGATTGCCCATGCCAAGGTCGATGATGTCCTCCCCCGCTGCACGGGCGGCCGCTCGCATCGCATTGACTTCAGCGATGACATAGGGCGGCAAGCGCTTCATGCGGTAGAATTCTTCGGACATCGGACTCCAGCGGCTCCTTGTAATAAATGGGTCAGAGAGCCGCCCTCATGCGCGATGTTTCACCGATTTGCCAGAAAAACCGGCCTAGCGCGGTCGGTTACCCTTGGTCTTGTGTTTCACGCCATGTTTTGAAGGGGTCTTGTCCTTGCGGAAAGGACGTTTGCCTTCGCCTGACGGACCGTCTCCGCGCGAGCCTTGAAAGGGGCGTGGAGCATGCCGCGGCGTTGCTTCATTTCCCCGGCCCTTGCGCTTGTTCTCCCGCGCAGCCTGCCGCGGCGGACCCTCAGCCTCGATGATTTCGACGTCATTGTCTTCGTCATGCCCGCGTTGGGCAACAGCCTTGGCAAAATGCCTTGCAGCAGCAGCCGAAATACCGACAAAAGTTTCGTCGGCGGCAATACGGATCGCGCCAATATCATTGCGCGTGACTCCACCTCGGCGGCAGAGCAACGGCAAAAGCCATTTCGGATCGGCATTGTTGCGGCGACCAATGTTGAGCTTGAACCAGACAGAATCATCGAATCCGGCACGGCGATTGTCCGGCATCCGTTCACCGCTGCCATTGTCCAGCAGCTCTTCAGGTGCTGGCATTTTTGCGCGATGGGCACGGACGAGCGCTGCGGCCACATCCTCGGCACTCATTGTCTCGAGCAAGCGTGCGCCCAGGGCGCGGTCTTCTTCTTCCACCTCGACCGGGGCCAATAGCATTTCGAGCAGGCGTTCATGGTCCTTGGCCCGGATGTCTTCCGCGGTCGGAACCTTGATCCATTCCGCCTCGATCCGCGCACCACGCAGCATCGATTCGACCCGCTTGCGGCGCTGGTAAGGAACCACAAGCACAGCCGTGCCCTTCTTGCCCGCCCGGCCAGTACGGCCTGAACGGTGTTGCAATCCTTCGGCATCGCGTGGCAATTCGACGTGGATCACAAGCGACAAGTTCGGAAGGTCGATACCGCGAGCGGCAACGTCGGTCGCGACGCAGA
>JALREL010000035.1 GCA_023262005.1 Sphingorhabdus sp.
CCACCCCCGTCACCCTGAACGTGTTTCAGGGTCCATTTATCCTTTCGAGCTCCGGGCGTGCTGCACAATGGACCCTGAAACAAGTTCAGGGTGACGAAGTGAAAGGATGAAGGCGCGCAACGTCCGCCGCGACATGGCCCCAATGGCCCTAGCCATTGTGGCTGACAATCCAGTCTTCGACGACAGGTGCAATCTTTTCGCGCCATTTGCTGCCGTTGAAGATGCCATAATGGCCGACTTCGGGGGCCATATGGTATTTCTTCATCGCCTCGGGCAGGCCGGTTGAGATTTTGAGCGCCGCCTTGGTCTGGCCGATACCGCTGATATCGTCGCGCTCGCCCTCGATCGCCAGCAGCGCGATATCCTCTATCGCGCCCGGATCGACAAGGTGGCCACGATAGTTGAATTCGCCCTTGGGCAGCAAATGGCGCTGGAACACGGTGTCGACCGTCTGCAGGTAGAATTCCGCCGTCATGTCGCACACTGCGCGATATTCGTCGTAAAATTCCTTGTGCTTCTCTGCGCTTTCGCCGTCGCCTTCGACCAGGTTGGTAAACATCGACCAGTGGCTGATCATATGGTTGCCAAGGTTCATCGACATGAAGCCGGTGAGCTGCAGCCAGCCCGGATAAACGCGGCGGCCCGCGCCTTTGTAATAAGGCGGTACTGTGGCGATCACATTATGGACGAACCAGTCGTGCGGGCGGCGGGTGGCATGGTCGTTGACCGCGGTCGGTGCCTCGCGCGTGTCGATCGGCCCGCCCATCATGGTCAGGGTTCGCGGGCGCAACGGGTGCTTGTTCGCGCTCATGATTGCAGCGGCGGCATAGGCCGGAACCGAGGGCTGGCACACCGCAAGCATGTGCGCCCCGCGACCTCCGGCATCGGGGCCGATGAATTCCAGCCATTCGACTAGATAATCGATATAGCTTTCAAGGTCGAAACCGCCGCCAGTCAGCGGCACGTCGCGCGCGTCTTTCCAGTCGGTGATATAGACATCATGCGTCGGCAGCATCCGCTCAACGGTGCCGCGCAGCAGCGTGGCGAAGTGACCTGACATCGGCGCACAGATCAGCAGCCGGGGCTTTCCCTCGCTGCCTTCATAAGTGAAACGCTTGAGCTGGCCAAAGGGCTTGCGCGCGACATTATGCTCGTCGACCGGCAAATGCTTGCCATCGACCTCAACCACATCGATGCCGAATTTGGGTTTGCCGCGCGGCATCACGGAATGCGCGAAGACATCAAGCGCCGATGCGGTAATCGAGGTCAACCCGCCATAGTTGAACGGCGCTGCGGTGAAATTGTTCAGGAAATCTGCCTGCTTTTGCGCAAGCCATCCGGCACTCGCCAGAAAGCCGCGCTGAATATCATAACCGGTGTAAAGCATGTTCGCGTTCCCGAATGTCCTTATCGCCGGAATGGCCGGCCCCTGTTTCAACGGCAGACATAAGCATTTATTGTGCATTGCACCATAGAAAAAGCACGGGCGCAAATTCTCGGCGATTGTGGGGCCTTGCGGTGACTGCTAGGCGTTCGGCATGACTGACAAGGCCATCGAGCAAACGGCATCGCCATCGGCTGCGACTCCCCCCGACAAACCGGGGAACAAACGCCTTTCCAATTTGGGCATCATCTGGCACCACGCGGCGCGCTATCCGCGGCAGATACTCTATGCGGGGCTCGCACTGCTGGTCGCGGCGCTGTCGACGCTCGCCATCCCGATGGGTTCCAAATATGTCATCGACAACGGATTTGCCCAAAATGGCGGCGACGTCGCGCCCTATTTCGAAGCACTGCTAGCCATTGTCGTCATCCTTGGCATTGCCACGGCTTTTCGTTTCTATTTCGTCAGCTGGCTGGGCGAACGTGTGGTCGCCGACATCCGCATCGCCGTGCAGGACAATCTCCTGCGTCTGGCACCGCGCTTCTTTGAAGAGAACCGGCCAGCGGAAATCGCCAGCCGCATGACATCGGATACCGCAATCATCGAGCAGGTGGTGGGCACCACCGTGTCGGTTGCCTTGCGCAACATCGTGATTGGTGTTGGCGGTATCGCCCTCCTATTCAGCATGGCGCCAAAGCTGACCGCCATCCTGTTGGTCGGCATCCCCCTCGTGGTCTTTCCCATCGTCTATATGGGCCGCCGCCTCGAAAAGGCTTCGCGCAGCAGTCAGGATCGGGTCGCTGACATCGGCACCATCACATCAGAATCTTTGGGCGCGCTCAAGATCGTGCAGGCCTTTGGGCAGGAAAATCGTGAGCAGCAACGCTTTGCCGATGCCGTCGAAAACACCTTCACCGCGGCAAAGAAGCGCATCCGCATCCGCGCATTGATGACCGCGATCGTTATCGCGCTGATCTTTGGCGCGATTACCATGCTGGTTTGGGAAGGCGCGGAGCAGGTCGCGGCAGGCAATATCACCAGCGGCACGATCATGGCGCTCGTCCTTTATGGCGGGTTGGTCGCAGGGGCGTTCGGCGCTCTATCTGAGGTCTATGGCGATCTGGTGCGCGCGGCGGGTGCCTCTGCGCGGCTGGCGGAGCTGATGCAGGAAGTGCCGGAAATCGCCGCCCCCGCCAATCCGGTCGCCATGCCTGCGCCGCGTGGCCAGATCGAATTCCAGAATGTCAAATTCCGCTATCCAACCCGCCCCGAAGTCGCTGCGCTCGATGATTTCAGCCTGAAAATCGTGCCCGGTGAAACCGTTGCCGTGGTCGGCCCCTCGGGCGCAGGCAAATCGACTTTGTTCCAGTTGGCGCAGCGGTTTTACGATCCCGAGGCTGGGACCGTCCGTATCGACGGCGTCGCCCTTACCAGCGCTGATCCGGCGGAGTTCCGGCAGCGCATGGCGCTTGTGCCGCAGGATACGGTGTTGTTCGCTGCCTCCGCGCGCGACAATCTGCGTTATGGCAATTGGCTGGCCGACGACGCAGCGATCTGGGCGGCAGCGGAGCAGGCCAATGCAGGCAATTTTCTGCGCGAACTTCCGCAAGGGCTCGACACCTATCTCGGCGAAGGTGGGGCGCGGCTCTCGGGTGGCCAGCGGCAACGTATCGCCATCGCCCGCGCCTTGCTGCGCGATGCCCCGATCCTTTTGCTCGACGAGGCGACCAGCGCACTCGACGCAGAAAGCGAGAAGCTGGTCCAGGATGCGCTTGAGCATTTGATGGAAGGCCGCACCACGATCGTCATCGCCCACCGCCTGGCAACCGTGCGCAAGGCTGACCGCAT
>JALREL010000048.1 GCA_023262005.1 Sphingorhabdus sp.
GCTGGCCTGATCTGCTCCGTCCCGAAGGCTATGTTGGTCCGCATGCCGACTTGTATCTGGAAGGCAGCGACCAGCATCGTGGCTGGTTCCAATCCTCACTGCTCGAAGCCTGCGGCACGCGCGGCCATGCCCCTTACAAAGCGGTGCTGACACACGGCTTTACGATGGATCAAAAGGGCATGAAAATGTCCAAATCCTTGGGCAATACCATTGATCCCTTGAAGGTCATGGAAAGCTATGGCGCGGACATTATCCGGCTTTGGGCGCTGTCGGTAGACTTTACCGAGGATCATCGCATTGGCGATGAAATCCTGAAAGGCGTGGCCGACCAGTATCGCAAGCTACGCAACACCTTCCGCTACCTGCTCGGCGCGCTCGACGGGTTCAGCGAGGAAGAACGCGTCAGCGATGTTGCGCAAATGCCCGAGCTCGAGCGTTATGTGCTCCACCTGCTCGCGGACATGGACGCGAAGCTGAAGATCGCGGTCAATGACTTTGACTATAACAGCTATGTCCGCCTGCTTTCGGATTTCGCCAATAACGACCTGTCGGCCTTCTTCTTCGATATCCGCAAGGACTGCCTCTATTGCGACGCGCCGGATAGCCTGAAGCGCCGCAGCTATCGCACCGTGCTCGACATATTGTTCCACGCGATGGTCCGCTATGCAGCACCAGTGCTGGTGTTCACGGCTGAGGAAGTCTGGGCCTCGCGTTATCCTGACGCCGACAGCGTGCATTTGCTCGAATGGCCGGAGTTGCCTGCAACAACCGACCCGGAACTGGCCGAACGTTGGGCACAGATCCGTGCTGCACGAATGCTTGCGACGGAACTGATCGAACCGATGCGTCGTGAGAAGATTGTCGGATCCAGCCTTGAAGTGGAATATACGCATGCCGGAAACTTCGGCGACATAGACCTTGCGGAAGTGTTCATTGTCTCGGCAGTACATGGCGGTTCGGAAACCAAGGCTGTGAAGACGACCAACCACAAATGCGGCCGATGCTGGCGCCACCTGCCCGAAGTGGAAGAGGATGGCGCGTTGTGCGGGCGTTGCGACGAGGTGCTGAATGGGTAACCCCAAATACCGCCTGCAGGGCCTGATGCTCGCATCATTCCTGTTCATCGCCGACCAGGCGGTGAAGTTCATCATGATCGGCCCGTTGGCGCTAGAAAGCCGGCGGCAGATCCACATCGTCTCCTTTTTCGACCTGACATGGGCCGAAAACCGGGGCGTTTCGATGGGTTTCCTTGAGGCGAGCAGCGATGCGCAGCGCTGGCTGCTCGTCGCGCTGACCGCGCTGATCGCTGGCGTGGTGGGCGTGTGGATGTGGCGCGAGAAATTGCGCGGCGATGTGCTCGCGCTATCGATGGTGCTGGGCGGGGCGCTGGGCAATATCGTTGACCGGGTGCGCTATGGCTATGTCGTCGATTACGCCGACCTGCATTTCGGCAATTTCCGCCCGTTCTGGATTTTCAACCTCGCCGATGCCTGCATCACCATCGGCGTGCTGATATTGCTTGCCCGCGCGTTCCTGTTGCGCGACAAGGGCGACACCAACCCATAAGCGTTCATCCCGTGTCAAGCGGGAAAGGGATAGCGGAGTAACAATGACGCGCAAGTTCATCACCCTATCGGCCAGCATGCTGGCACTTTCCGCGCTTTCGGGCTGCGGTTCCTCTGGCGTGTTCGATCGCGAACGGCCGGATGAATTTGCCGTCGGCCGTGCTGCACCGCTCACTGTACCCGCCGATCTTTCGACACTACCCGCGCCGCAACCCGGTGCACCGCGCCCGCAGGAAGGCGAAACCAAGGCAGCGATGCTCGAAGCCATGTTCGGCGCTCCCAAACAGTAAGGCCAGGATTATCATGAAGCAGAAACTTATCCTCGCCGCGGCCTCGACCGCCATGCTGTTCGGCCTTTCGGGCTGCCAGTCGATCGGCAATGCCTATCAGTCGCTCTATGAGTGGGACATTCGCGGCAATGATGCGCCGCAACAGGCAACCACCAGCCGCGTCGCGCCGCTGGTCGTGCCGCCTGATTATCCGCTGAAGCCCTCGCAAGTGGCAATAACCCGCGCGCAAGACGGCACCTCGCCTGAACAGGTGCTGGAGGCAATGTTTGGCGGCGATGCGGCCCGTTCAGCGGGTGAGCGTGCCGTCGTATCCGCGGCAGGCACCAGCGAAATGGGTATCCGCTCAACTGTTGGCGATCCCGACACTACGACGGTGAACAAGGGCGCTGTAACCCGCGACATCATCGCCGCACCGGAAGGTGACGGGCAAAGCGCGCAGGCAGCGGTTCCGCAATAAGGCCGCCGGGCTTTTTAAGCCCGCACTTCCTCCACGCCCGCGCTATTGTGGCGCAGCGCTTTCAGCACCGTGTCGACGATGTGCGGGGCGTTGAGGCCGGCTTCGTCATATTGCTTCTGCGGCGCGTCATGCTCCTGGAATGCATCGGGCAAGCGCATCGTGCGGATCTTGAGGCCTGCATCGGTCAAGCCAAGGTCGCTCGCCAGCGTCAGCACATGCGCGCCGAGTCCGCCGATCGAAGCTTCCTCAACCGTAACGACGACTTCGTGCGTTGCCATCAGGCGGCGGATCAGGTCTTCATCGAGGGGCTTGGCAAAGCGCAGGTCGGCAACGGTGGTCGACAGGCCCTTGGCGTCGAGCGTATCGGCAGCCTTGAGTGCTTCTGCAAGGCGGGTGCCGAGTGAGAGGATAGCGACGGTCTTGCCTTCGCGCACCACGCGGCCTTTGCCGATTTCGAGCCGCTGCGGCACTTCGGGTAGCGGAACACCCACGCCATTGCCACGCGGATAGCGGAAGGCAATCGGGCCGCTGTCATGGCAGGCGGCGGTATAGGTCATGTGCACCAGCTCCGCCTCGTCGGCGGCTGCCATCACGACCATATTGGGCAGGGTCGCCAGATAGGTGACATCAAACGAGCCGGCATGGGTGCTGCCATCCGCGCCGACCAGCCCGGCACGGTCGATCGCGAAACGCACCGGCAGGTTCTGGATGCAGACATCATGCACCACCTGGTCGTAGGCGCGCTGCAGGAAGGTCGAATAGATCGCGCAGAAGGGACGCATCCCTTGCGCCGCAAGCCCTGCCGCAAAGGTTACAGCATGCTGTTCGGCGATGCCGACATCGAAGGCGCGCGTCGGGTGCGCCTGGGCAAATTTGTCGACGCCGGTACCGCTCGGCATTGCGGCAGTGATAGCGACGATCCGGTCATCGGTTTCGGCCAGCTTGGCGAGCGTTTCACCAAAGACATTCTGGTATGCAGGCGGGCCGCCACCGGGGCCCTTGTCCTGCTTGCCGGTGATCACATCGAACTTGACCACGCCATGATATTTGTCCGCTGCCGCCTCAGCCGGGGCATAGCCGTGGCCCTTTTTGGTGACGACGTGGATCAGGCACGGCCCCTCTGCCGCATCGCGGACATTTTCGAGGACGGGGATGAGATGATCGAGATTGTGGCCGTCAATCGGGCCGACATAATAAAAGCCCAATTCCTCGAACAGCGTGCCGCCCATCGCCATGCCGCGCGCAAATTCATCGGTCTTGCGCGCTGCGATATGGAGCGGTTCGGGCAATTTGCGCGAAATGCGCTTGGCGACTTCGCGCAACGAAAGGAAGGGCCGCGAGGAAACCAGCCGCGCCAGATAGGCCGAAAGCCCGCCCACCGGCGGCGCGATCGACATGTCATTGTCGTTAAGGATGACAACAAGGCGATTGCCCGCTGCCTGCGCGTTGTTCATCGCCTCATAGGCCATGCCCGCCGACATCGAACCATCGCCGATCACGGCAATCGCCTTGCCGGGTTTGTTGTTCAGCTTGTTGGCAATCGCAAAGCCCAAGGCCGCCGAAATCGAGGTCGAGCTGTGCGCCGCGCCGAAAGGATCATATTCGCTCTCGGTGCGCTTGGTGAAGCCTGAAAGCCCGCCGCCGGTGCGCAGTGTGCGAATCCGGTCGCGGCGACCGGTGAGGATCTTGTGCGGATAGCATTGGTGGCCGACATCCCAGACCAGCCGGTCTTCGGGGGTGTTGAACACATAATGGATGGCAGTGGTCAGCTCTACCACGCCCAAGCCGGCCCCCAAATGTCCGCCGGTTACCGAAACAGCGCTGATCGTTTCCGTGCGCAATTCGTCTGCCAGCTGGCGGAGTTGGGAAGGTTCCAGCTTGCGAAGGTCTGCCGGAATCTTGACCTTGTCGAGCAAGGGCGTGACGGGTGTGTCAGTCATGCAAGTCAGCTTTAACGATGTTTGGAGGATGTGTCGAACGGGATATTTTCCCGTAGCGTTGGCCTAGTCGCAATCCGCGCAGGTGCCACGCACCTCGACCACAGGGCGAACGGCGTTGAAACCGGCAGCTTCGGCGGCCTTGCGAACATTGCGGGTCAGGCTGTCGTCGTCGATATGCGTCGCGCTGCCGCAACTGTCGCAAATCAGGAAGATGCAATCGTGCAGGCAGCCGGGATGGGCATTGGCGAGATAGGCATTGGCACTTTCAACGCGGCTGGCGAGGTTGTTCGCCACGAACAGGTCAAGAATGCGGTACACGCTGTTCGGCGCCACGCGCTTGCCGCGCTTTTGCGAAACGAGGTCGGCGATGTCGTAGGCCGAGGCGGGCTTGTCGAAAGTTGCCAGCACCGAAAAAATATCGGCACGCATGTCGGTCCACTGCTCACCGGCGGCGGTCAGCGCCTTTTGGGCAGCATCGGCCAGATCATGCCCATGATGTTCGTGATGATGATGTGCGTGCGTGGCCATTGCAGGAATTTAGGCCTTTTGTGCCCGGGGGGCAAGGCCGCTCTCGCTTAACGCGAGGCGCGAAGGTTCAGGTCGTGGCCAAGGGCCAGAATTGCGACACCAACCATGGTGTAGAGGATTTCGTCACCGCCATGCGGCAAGGTCAACGCGCCCGACATCACACCGATGCCAAGTGAGCCAACGGCAGCGGGCATCATGAAGCCATGCACAAAAAGGCCCTTCACCAAGGCGACGATGCCAAAGACTATGGCGAGCGCCAAACCGACTTCGTGAACCAGCGGGGAAAACAGGAAACCGCCAGCAGAGGCGAGTAGGGCAAGCATGATCGAAGTCGCGAGACAGTGGACAAGGCAAAGGCCAGCCAGGCTCAGACCGAGCCCGTCCCAGCGCTTTTCCCGCCAATATGCCTGCAATGCGATCACTATAGTGCCTTCCTGAGTCGCTTTTGGCACATCGGGTACCACGTTACAACATATCATTTCATTTCTATGAGCCGAATTGCGGATCGAAAGCCGGAAAAGGCCGCTTCTGCCCCGGCTGGGGATTATGTGACATCGTGTTACAAGTTTGTTAACCATCGCGGGGTAGCAGCCTCTTATGCGCAAGAAGCTGCTCCTTTCCCTGTTCGTCGCCCTTGGCCTTACGGCCAGCCCGGCGAGCGCGCTTTATGAAGGGTTGCAATGCGTGCCCTTTGCCCGCGCGATGACGGGTGTCACCATTTATGGCGATGCGCATACCTGGTGGGAACAGGCTGAAAACCGTTACGAACGTGGCAATCTGCCCAAGGTCGGTGCGGTGATGACCTTCATTCCACATGGCAATATGCGCCTCGGCCATGTAGCCGCCGTGCGCAAGATCATCGACAAGCGCACGCTGCTGATCAGCCACGCCAATTGGTCAACAATTGATGGCATCCGCGGGCACATCGAAGAAGATGTTCGCGTCATCGACGTTTCGGAGGATAATGACTGGAGCCGCGTACGCGTCTGGTACACCCCCAATGGTGCGCTCGGCGGCAACGAATGGCCGCTCCATGGCTTCATCTATCCGTCAAAGGTTCGCAAAGAAAAAGAGGCGCGCGCCGCATTGGCCGCTGTGCTCGCTCGTACGCCGCCTGCACGGCCCAGCTCGCAGCAAGCTATTTTCAAGGAAGAAGGCCCCGAACGCCCAACCGCGCGTATAGCTTCTGCCCAGACAGTGCAAAAACCGCCCAAGGGCCAAACCCGCACCAATGGCCAGATCCAGACCAAGTCGAAGGGTTTTGCCCTTTCACCGCGGCTTCTTGCCGAACTCGACAAGGCCGAAGATTTCGCGCTTTCGTCCAGCCTGCTCGCGGAAATCGATACGGCTGCGAAAAAGGAAAAGAAGCGCAACCGCAAAAGCTGAACGGCCGGCATCAGCTTTGACTCTGGTCAATGACAGCACCCAGCATCGCACTCATAGCTTGGCCATATCAGCCAAGGAGGCGAACATGCTCAAAGTCGAATCAGACGCAAAAGCCGGTTATCTCGAACTCACCGTAGATGGCGTGGTCCACAAGGATGAGTATCAACAGGCAGTCGACGCCGTTGATGAATTGCTCAAGACGCATGAGCAACTCAATGTGGTTGAGGTCGTTCGCGACATTGGCTGGATTGATGCAGAAGTGTGGTGGAAGGATCTTTTATTCCATCTGTCACACCGCAATTTCATCCACCGCGCCGCCGTGGTCAGCGACAATGGCTGGATCGGCCCGATGACACGGATGTTCGCGCCCTTCTATCCTGCAGCAATCCGCACTTTCGGGCTCGACCAGCTGGAATATGCCCGCACTTGGGCGAAGGTTGGCGACTTGCACCGCGCCGCTGACTAACGCCCGAACTTCCGCTGCGTCTTGCCGAATCGCAGCTTGCGCGTGCCCGGCTTGCCTTCATTCGCTCGGCCCTTGGGTGCCGTGACGCGCTGTTCGTGGGGCAGGCCCAGTTCCTCGGCCTCCAGCGCGCGGATTTCGTCGCGTAAGCGGCCAGCCTCTTCAAATTCGAGGTCGGCAGCGGCGGCGCGCATCTTTTTCTCCAGCTCCTCGATATAGGCGCGCAGATTGTGGCCGACGCGGTGCGGCGATTCCTCGTCGCCGGTGTCGACCATGACGCTGTCGCCCTGGCTGACGTCAGCGAGGACGTCGGAGATGTTGC
>JALREL010000088.1 GCA_023262005.1 Sphingorhabdus sp.
TGAGGTGCTGGTGGCCGAGCATCAGGTCATCGAGATTGGCGACCTCAAACGCGGCGTGGAGCAGCCCGAGCGGCCCGGGCAATTGGGCAAGGAAAAGGGTGTGATGATCGGCCGGCTTGTCGCCGCGATCACAGCGCATGAACGCCCCCAGCGGCACATCCTTTGCCGCCTCGACTTCATCCGAGGTCAGGAAACCGAAACGATCCTTGTACCATTTTTCCGAAACGCGAAAGTCGCGTACCTTCAACACCGCATGGCCGATGCGGCGGACATGCGCAGGCGCTGCGTCGAGCCGCACGGTCGATCGAAAGCGCGGTTTGGACGCGACAGTGTTGCGCGGCGGATCGGCGATAGGCAGCGAGGCTTCGCTTTTCGACTGGCCCGCTACGACTTCGACGCCATAGCCATCTGGATCAGTCAGGCGGATGATTTTACCACCACCCGGCTCCTCCAGATCCTCGACTGCCACACCTTCGGCCGCCGCCAGCTTTTCCAGATCGGCAACCGTTTCGGCACGAAAACCGACTGCAAGGAATTTGGCATCGCCTGGCTCGGTCACATGGACGAAGGGCCGACCATCGCTGCCCTTACCGTAAAGCCGCCCACCCTGTTCAAATGTGTGCATCCCGAAATCTTCAAGGAATGACTTCATCGCACCAAGGTCCGGCGCTGCAAAGCGCACATGCGCAATGTCTTCGATCTTGATGACCGGCATCGCCTCTCCTCCTCGATTCGTTATTGACTATTTGGTCAAATAGATTGTATTTGACTATCTAGTCAAGTATGAATCGGAAATGGCCAGCAAAGCATCTTCATCACCCGCCAATCCTTCGCCCCGCGCCGCGCGCACCCGTGCGGCCTTGATTGCGGCAGGGTTTGAATTGCTCGTCGAACGCCCGATCGATGCCATCCCCATCGACGATGTTGTCGCCAAGGCAGGCGTCGCAAAGGGCAGCTTTTTCAATCACTTCGCAGACAAGCAGGATTTCGCCAATGCGATCGCAACCGAGGTGCGGCTAGAGGTGGAGGCGCTGATCACAAAGGCAAATGACGGCGTTGCCAATCCAGTGGAACGGATTGCAGGAGGCATGCGCGTTGCTGCTGAATTTGCGATGGCGCAGCCGAAAAGGAGTGCGGTGCTGTTGCGCTCGCAAGGATCATCAACCGCACGCGCCCATCCGCTGAACCGCGGTGTAGTCGGCGATTTCGAGGCCGCTTGCGCACAGGGGCTGCTGCGCCCCGAAGCACAGGAGAGCGGCGTGCTCTATTGGCTGGGGCTGTGCCAGGCGATTATGACCAATATTGTGGAGCGCAGGCCATCGCGCGAGGATGCCAACCGGCGGCTGGCCGAAATGCTTGTGCTGGGCCTGACCGGCCTCGGCATCGATGCAACCGAGGCGGTCAGGCTGGCGCGTCTCAAACCTTAATCAAGGCCCAGCATTTTGCGTTCGCGCGCAATGCCCGGCGCAAAGCTGGGGCGGCCGAGGATGCTTGCAAGATAACCGGTCAGCTTTGGATATTTCGCTGAATCGGGCGCAACCCCGCAATGCCCTGCGTTAACGAACGGGCTGACCACGGCGATATCGGCCAAGGTCAACCGATCTGCGACGAGGAACCCTGATGCCGGGATGATGCTTTCGAGATAGTCGTAAACCGGCACCATCTCCGTCTCGCCTTGCTTGGCCGCTTCCTCATCACCGGGTTTACCAAGGAATTTGGGGGAAACGACGCGGTTGAAGAAAATCTTGCCGCCGGCGGCGGTGACGATCGTATCAGCAAACTCATCAAACCATACGACGCGGGCACGGTCTGCAGGGTCTGCCGGAATCAACGCAGGCTCGGGATATTTGGCATCCAGATAGGTGACAATCGCGCTCGAATCCGAAATCTTGAAATCGCCATCGCTGAAGCCGGGCATTTTGCGGAACGGGCTGCAAGCAAGGAAATCGGGGTTGGGATCGCCAAGGCCGACGGCGACCTTTTCCAGTTCCAGCCCCTTTTCGGCGGCAAATGCCGCGACCTTGCGCACAAAGGGAGATAGCGGGGCGCCGTAGAGAATCATGTCAGACATCCTTTGGGTTGTTTATTTGTAACCACCGATAACTGCCACACCAGTTGCAGATTGCAACCGATAAATAGACAGCTTTGAATAATGGATGGAAGCAGCTAAGCCTTTGATCGCGAACCACCACGGGGGATGCAATGGAAGGCCTTTTACTGCTGATTGCCTTGGTCCTCGCGGTCTGGTTGCTCAATCTCAACGGCCGCATCAAGATCCTTGAGGAGCGCATCAGCACCCTTGTCGACAGGATGAATGCAGGCGCAGTGCCGCCGGTGGCAGCGCAGCGAGATAGGGCGGAAACGCCGATTGAGACCTCCACCCCGCATACCGCAAAGGCCTATGCCAGCCGCAAAACGGCAAGGATAACGGCGGATGTACCTGCCGAAGAGCCGAACCCCGTGATCGAGCCGCCAACGCCAACCCGCGATGCGTCGGAAAAGCCCTCGCGCAACTGGAGTTTTGAGGAACTTGTCGGCGGCAAACTTCCCATATGGGTTGGCGGAATATCGCTGGTCTTCGCTGGCTTCTTCCTCGTCCGCTATACGATAGAGGCAGGCTTGCTCGGGCCCGGCACGCGGTCAGTACTGGCCACGCTGTTCGCTTTGCTTCTCATCGCCGGAAGCCAATGGGGTGGCCGACTACCCAAGATCGGCGAATCCTTCAGCGCCGACCCACGCATCG
Source organism: Sphingorhabdus sp. (assembly GCA_023262005.1). Classification (GTDB taxonomy): domain Bacteria; phylum Pseudomonadota; class Alphaproteobacteria; order Sphingomonadales; family Sphingomonadaceae; genus Sphingorhabdus_B; species Sphingorhabdus_B buctiana. The sequence continues at coordinate 2,744 of JALREL010000088.1, forward strand.
CCCAATCGCTAGCAGGTGCAGGCGTCGCCATCCTCTATGGCACGCTGTACATGGCGGCAGAGATTTACGGACTGATCGGACTTCCCGTCACCTTCACGCTATTGATCGCGACGACAATCCTCGCCTTCGCGCTGGCATTGCGCCACGGCCCGCCAACTGCGCTCATGGGTCTGGTCGGCGGCTTTGCTGCACCATGGGTCGCCGGGCTCGGGGCGAATAATGTACCTGCGCTGCTGCTCTATCTTGGCGTTTTCCTTGCCGGGCTATTCGGCCTTGCCCTGTGGCGGCGCTGGCTGTGGCTGTTGCTGCTGGCCAGCGGCGGCGGGGCTGTCTGGACAATCGGGCTGATCGCCACGGCAGAGAGTGCGCTGCCCCTGATAGGACTGTTCGTAATCGTCGCAGGTTCCGCCGCGGTGCTGGTGGGTGACAGATTTGCGAACAGCGATCCACGGCTGGAAGCGATGGCGCGCTATGCACCAATGGGGCTGGCGCTGGTGCAGCTTGCCACGTTGCTGCCCCGGCTGGAATTCAGCTGGATTGGCTGGGCCTTTTATGGCGCGCTGTCGGCTGGTGCCATCGCACTTGCCTTACGCGACGAACGGCACCTGCCCAACCTGTTTGGCGCGCTGCTTGTATGCCTGATGCCGCTCGCTGCCGGGTGGGAGGGAAGCGCCCCGCGCGGGATGATGGCAGGTGCGTCGATTGGTATCGGCTTGTTATTTGCGATCCCTGCCCATGCGCGTGCGATTGAGGATCGTGCTGGCCGCGCCTATTGGGCAATGCTGGCGTTGATGGCGCAGGCCATTCCTTTTGTGGCCGCCTTCTCGGTCGCCAAGTCCGATTTCTCCGACCTCGGATGGGGCATAACATCTGCGCTGCTGGTGCTGCCTGCCAGCTGCATCGCATGGCGTTGGCGGCAGGCTGCATCGCGTATCGACCAGGTCACCCAGGTCGCTAGCGCCGCGCTTGCGGCAGCATTTGCCTGGCTGGCGCTGACCCATATCCTGCCCAATGATTATTTTGCGACCGTTACCCTCGCCATCGCCGCTGCGCTGGCAGCTTGGGCGACCCGCACCAGCGGCGAAGGAATGCAGAAACTGGCGGCAGTCCCAGCCGGATTTGGAGTTTTTGCGTTGCTGGTGGGTTCCTGGCAATTCCTCGACACCTTGTTCGAGGCATTGGGCGGTGATCAACTAATGCTCTCCGAACTGCCAGAGCTTGGCGATGCCGCAAAACTCACTTTGCTGCCTGCGGGATTGGCGTTGGCGACCGCCCTGCTGCCGCACTTCGCGCTTGGCCGCATCATGCGCAAAGCCTTGGTCGTTGCAGGCGGGGCGGGTCTGCTCGCCTTCGTCTGGCTCGTCGCAAAGCAAATCGCGCACATCGATAGCCCTTCGCAATTTATCACGCTTGGACTTGCAGAGCGTGTGGTGATGACACAGGCGCTATTCCTCGCGGGATGGCTGGCATTGCGGCAGGCAGGCGAGAGCGCGAGCATTTATGCAAAGGCTGGTCTTGCTGCCACCGCGCTCGCGCTGCTGCGTCTTGTCTGGTTCGATCTGGGCGTGTTCAATCCGCTCTATGTTCCGCAGGCGCTTGGCCCTGCACCCATCGCCAATCTCGGCACCGTACACCTCGGACTTGCCGCATTCTGGCTGTGGCAACTGGCCCGCAATCCGATCGTCAAAAACACTTATCCGCACTTGCCGAAAACAGCCGAAATCGGCAGCCTAATCCTGATGGCATTGGCGGCGCTCGTGACGGTACGCCAGTTGGTGCAAGGCAATTTGATTTCAGGCGCGACCATCGATGTCGGCGAGAATTACCTCTATTCCGCGGCCTTGCTTGCACTGGCCATCATCTGGCTTGCGGCCGGGATCAAAGGCGGGCTGTCGATCCTCCGCCTTGCCGGATTGGCCCTGCTCACTGTGGTTACTTTGAAGGTCTTCCTCATCGACGCGTCGGCGCTGGAGGGTGTGCTCCGCATACTTTCCTTCATGGGGCTGGGGATCGCATTGATCGGCATCGGCTGGGCCTATGGCCGTGTGATGCGTGCTGGCGCTGCGCCCGAATAAGGCTTGCCCGGAATTGGAAAGCGCCTAGAGCCAGCCACCATGTTGCAACGCCCTTACGAATGGATGATGGAAAAGGCGGCGCACGCGCATGCAGAGCGCTGGCTGTTCTTCTTTTCCTTTATCGAATCGAGCTTCTTTCCGATCCCGCCGCATCCATTGCTCGGCCTGATGTGCCTTGCACGGCCTGACAGGGCGATACGCTATGGCGCTGTTTGCACCATCGCCTCGGTGCTGGGCGGGCTATTTGGTTACGCCATCGGCTATTTCGCTTATGAAACCATCGGCGTCTCGCTGCTTCAGGCCTTGGGCCTGTGGGACACCTTCCCCGCTGCAGCTTGCTATTTGCGCGAATTCGGCGCGGAGATCATCCTTATCAAGGGCGCGACACCGATCCCGTTCAAGCTGCTGACGCTGACCGCTGGTTTCATTCAGATGCCGCTGTTCGATTTCATCTGGTCCAGCGTGCTTAGCCGCGCCTTCCAGTTCATGCTGGTCGGCATATTGTTCTGGAAATTCGGTGCGCCGATCAAGGCGTTCATCGACAAATATCTCGCCTGGGTAAGCGCAGGGTTCATCATCATTGTTGTTGGCGGTTTTGTCGCCTTTTCGATGCTTGCAGGCGGCGGGTCTAAGGCCAGCGACAAATGCTCGGGCGTCACCACGATGGAGCAGGTTTTCGAGCGGACTTGATCAGGTAGCAAATAGCTGGCTGTCGTCGGCGAACGCCTTGAACTCCAGAGCGTTGCCGCTTGGATCGGTGAAAAACATCGTCGCCTGCTCACCCACCTGCCCCTTGAAACGAACATATGGTTCGATGCCGAATTTCACGCCAGCATCCTTCAGCCGTTGGGCAAGTTGCTCCCATTGCGGCATGGTAAGGACGATCCCGAAATGCGGCACGGGCACGTCATGGCCATCGACTGCGTTGTGGATCGGGCGCGGCGTCATCGCAGGATCAAGATGCGCGACGATCTGGTGGCCATAAAGATCGAAATCTATCCAGTGATCCGATGACCGCCCTTCGCGGCACCCCATGAACGCGCCATAAAATTCACGCGCTGCGGCCAGATCATGGACAGGAAATGCAAGGTGGAAAGGTCTTAAGCTCATTTGCTCGGTACCGGTTTGGGCAATGGAGTGGATGCCGCATCGGCAGCGGCAAGTTCGCCATACATGATCGCTTGGCATCGCGCGATACGGTCGTTTCTTACTTCGGCAGGTTCCTGCAACGCTGACTGGGCCTTGGCCGCTTCGGTCATCGCTAGTGCCACCACTTCCCGAGCTTGACCGGTCATATCCATCACGCGCTGGCCGACAATGCCCGACCAACGTTTTCCCGGTTGCGCCAGATCGGGCCGTTCGCCGACAGCGAGCGCTATAGTTGCAACACAACCAATATCGCGCATCTGCTCTTCGCTGATCGGGATCGGCGGATTGGGCGTGGCCATCAGCAACAGGGTTGGAAACATCAGCATGGCGACCTGCTAGCACCAGCAGGGTGAACAGCAAGCAACAACTTTGCGCGATTGCAATTCGCCGCTTGGAACGCCATGTCGGCACGCAATGGCAAAACTAATGGCGAAGATCGAGCAACATCGCGGGCTTGTGCTGCTCGTGACCGGCGGCGTTTCTGCAACCGGCTTCGCGCCGCTCAACCTTTGGCCGCTGACGCTGATCAGCATCACATTGCTTATGCACCTTGTCGCCAAAGCCGAAAGCGGCAAGCGCGCATTCCTGTTTGGGTGGATATTCGGCGTCGGCCATTTCTGCATCGGCAACAACTGGATCGCGACTGCCTTCACCTATCAGGCGGCGATGCCCGCTTGGCTGGGCTGGATCGCGGTGTTCCTGCTGGCGCTTTATCTGGCGATCTATCCGGCTCTGGCATGCTGGGGGGCATGGCGTTTGGCCAAAGTTATAGGCTCCAAAGGTGTCACCCTACCCTTCATCTTTGCTTTCGCCGGGTGCTGGATAATCGCCGAATGGCTGCGCAGCTGGGTGTTTACCGGATTTGCCTGGAACCCGGTTTCTGCGGCTTTCCCGGCGCAAATGCTTGAACCGCCGTTGATCCGCCTGGTCGGCACTTATGGTGCCTCGGGCATCATGGTCGCGGTTGCCGGTGTTGCGCTATTGCTTCTGTCCAGCCTGATGAAATCCGGCGCCGATTGGCGAGCCGCATTTGCACCAAAACTGGCTCTGCTGGCGCTGGCAATTGTGTTGTTCACGTCCGGCTGGATCGGCTCGACGTCCACCATTCCAGCGAAAACCACGATGCTCACCATCGTCCAGCCAAACATCAGCCAGATCGACAAATATGCCCCCGGTTATGAGGCGGTGAACTTCTCCCGCCTTGCCCAGCACAGCCAGCCGGAAAATGCCGCACCGCGTTTGGTCCTATGGCCAGAAGCGGCGATCCCCTGGCGGCTGGAGGATGGCTATCCGGCGCGCGCCTATCAATTCCAACCGGGGGAAAGCGCCGAAGGAACGCGGCTTTTGCTCGCCGGGCTGATGAACCGGGGCGATGTGCTGTTGACCGGGGTGGACCGGCTGGAGTTCGATCAGAACCGCCAGCTCGTCGGGGCGCGCAACAGCGTGACGGCGATGGATGGTGCAGGAAAACTGCTCGCCCATTACGACAAGGCGCACCTTGTGCCCTATGGCGAATATCTCGCGCTGCGCTGGCTGCTCGAACCGCTGGGCGCGACGCGGTTGGTGCCGGGAACGATCGATTTCTGGCCGGGGCCGGGGCCGCGCACCCTTACCTTGCCCTTTGATGGGCGGCGCATCAAAGTCGGCATGCAGATTTGCTATGAGATGATTTTTTCGGGTCAGGTGACCGATCGCGCCAACCGCCCCGATTTCATCTTCAACCCCTCCAACGATGCCTGGTTTGGCAGCTGGGGCCCACCACAGCACCTTGCACAGGCAAGGCTTCGCGCGATTGAGGAGGGCTTGCCGGTCGTCCGTTCCACGCCGACGGGGATCAGCGCCGTCATCGATGCCGATGGCCGGATTGTAAAATATCTGCCGCTTGGAAAGGCTGGACGGATCGATGCGACATTGCCTGAAGCCCGTGAACCGACGCTTTTTGCGCGATTTAGCAATGCCCTGCCGCTCGGCCTTGCTGCCTTGTTCTTCGCTTTTGCATTGATGCCGCTTGCCCGACGCAGGACTTCCCGCTAAAGCCGTCAGCAGTATATAAAGATTTCTTTATACGCAGACACAGCAACACTAACTGGGAAAACCATGCGTAACTCATTCCTTTTCACATCCGAATCCGTTTCCGAAGGCCATCCGGACAAAGTCGCCGACCAGATCAGCGACACCATTGTCGACCTGTTCCTTTCCAAAGACCCCGAGGCGCGCATCGCGTGCGAAACGCTGACCACAACGCAACTGGTCGTGCTCGCAGGCGAAATCCGCTGCAAAGGCGTCTATGAAAATGGCGATTGGGCCCCGGGCGCGAAGGAAGAAATCGAAGCCGCCGTACGCAACACGGTGAAGGAAATCGGCTATGAGCAGGATGGTTTCCACTGGCAGAGCTTCCGTTTTGAAAACAATCTGCACGGCCAGTCGGCGCACATCGCACAGGGCGTAGACGCAGGCGAAAACAAGGATGAAGGCGCGGGCGACCAGGGCATCATGTTTGGCTATGCGTCAGACGAAACCCCGGATTTGATGCCGGCAACGCTTGATTACAGCCACAAAATTCTCGAGCGCATGGCCTCCGACCGCAAATCGGGCAAGGCACCTTTCCTTGAGCCCGATGCGAAGAGCCAGGTCACGCTGCGCTACGCCAACGAACGCCCGGTCGAAGCAACCGCGATCGTCGTTTCGACCCAGCATGCGCCGGGCTATTACTGGCACAATGGCGAGGGCGATGAGGCGAAATATGCCGAGTTGCGCGATTATGTGAAAGGCGTGATTGCCGACGTGCTTCCTGCCGAACTGCTCACCGCCAATACCGTCTACCACATCAACCCGACCGGCCGTTTTGAAATCGGCGGCCCCGATGGCGATGCCGGCCTTACCGGCCGCAAGATCATCGTTGACACCTATGGCGGCGCAAGCCCGCATGGCGGCGGCGCATTCAGCGGCAAGGATCCAACCAAGGTCGACCGCTCGGCTGCCTATATCACCCGCTATCTCGCAAAGAATATCGTTGCCTCGGGCCTTGCGCGCCGCTGCACCATCCAGCTCAGCTATGCAATCGGTGTCGCAGAGCCGCTGTCGGTCTATGTCGACCTGCACGGCACAGGAAAGGTCGACGAAGGCAAGCTCGAAGCTTTGCTGCCGCAGCTTGTTCGCCTGACGCCCAAGGGCATCCGCACCCATCTGGGCCTCAACAAGCCGATCTACAAGAAAACCGCAGCTTATGGCCATTTTGGCCGCCAAGCTGATGGCGATGCATTCCCGTGGGAACGCACTGACCTGGTCGACAAGCTGAAGGCTGCGTTCGCCTAATTCAGCACGGACACGGCCAATTGGCCGTTGGTATAAGAGGAGCGGGCGCTGACAACTCTGTTGCGCCCGCTTTCTTTTGCCCTGTACAGGGCCATATCGGCGCGGCGGATCGCGTCGTCTATCTCTTCGTCAGTTTCGATCATTGCCGCACCGATGCTCGCGGTGAATTGCAACGAGTCATAGGGCCTGTCCAGCCGGGTCGCGGCGATGGCTGATCGCAGCAGTTCTGCCATTTGCAGAACGGCTTTGCTATCGTTGGGCCGAAGCAGGACAACAAACTCCTCCCCGCCCAAACGGGCGACCTCGCCAAATCCCTTGCAGCAATTGAGCACCGTTTGCGACGTCGCAACCAGCACTCCATCGCCGACACCATGTCCATGCAGATCGTTGATCTGTTTGAAATGATCGAGGTCGATCATCAACACCGCGCCAAATCGACGATGGCTCGATTGCTTTTCAAGCAGCGCTTCAAATCCGCGGCGATTTGCAACTCCGGTCAGCGCATCCACCGTCGATGCCGTATAGTGCCGTGCGACAAGATCAGTGGTAATCGCCATCATGAGCAGGAAAGCCAGGCTCAAGGCAAAAATCGCCGAGGTGAAGTAGAAAATCATCATATATTGCGACCATTGGCTGGTCCGCGCATATTCCTGCGACTGGTCGAGCGTGAAATAAAAGGCAAAGCGAACGACATAGCAAAGCCAGCACATGGCAATGACAAAGGCCGTGATATTATCCAACCGGCTGGAGCGGTGGCGAAAGAAGCGCGGCACCGCCAATGAAAGAATCGCTATCGCAACGATCGAAGCATTGGGCACGCGGATCGCGACGTTGTCCACGATAAAAGTCGCGGCAAAATTGATGGCCAGGCCGACCGACAACAACCACGCAATGGGGCGCCGTGGAGTGCGATCGCCATGCCGCACCAAAAACGCATCCGCCGTGTAGACCAGCACCAACCAGTGCAGCGGAACCGCCAGCGTGAAGAACCAGTTGGGGAAATAGTCGCGTTGGGTATCGAGGATGATCGCCAGCATACCCATGCCAAAGGCCGCGGTTCCCAGCCGCGCCGAGGCAGATCCACCCTCTGATCTGGCAAGCGCCATAAACACGGCGGTAAAAACGCCGTACATAACAGGGAGGACCCAGAAAAAGATCTTGTCGGTGATCACTCCGCCGCATTTAGCCGGCAACCGCTAACTCCGACGTAACTGCAATGGTGTAAATTCGGTAAAATGCAAAATGCGCGGCACGGGGTTGCACTCCCCCGAGTTTTCGCTAATCGCGCCCGCCATGACTGCGCACAAAGCCGGAGATCCAACAACACTTGGCCGCCTGTATGGGCGGTCAAAGGGGAAGAAGCTGCGTGCAGGCCAGCAGGATTTGCTCGACAATCTGCTGCCGCAAATCGCGGTGCCGACCGAAGGGCCAGTCACCGCCGAACTCCTGTTCGGTTATGATCGCCCGCTGCATTTCGAAATCGGTTTCGGCGGTGGCGAGCATATGGCCTACCGCGCAGACATGCTGCCCGATCACGGTTTCATAGGCTGCGAACCCTTTGAAAATGGCGTCGCGCAAGCGCTGACCCATGTCGACAATTATAACGGCATGGGGCCGCTCGCCAATGTCCGCATCCATATGGGCGACGCGCTCGAAGTACTGGCACGGATCCCGGACGGATCGCTCAGCTTTGTCTATCTGTTGCACCCTGATCCATGGCCCAAGGCGCGCCATGCCAAACGCCGCATGATGAATGACGGGCCGGTCGACATGATCGCTGCGAAACTCAAACCCGGCGGCGAATTCCGCTTTGGCACCGACCATGCCATCTATTTGCGGCATGCCTTGATGGTGATGCAAAAACATCGCCACCAGTTTGATTGGCTATGCAACAGCCCAAAGGATTTCCTTGTCCGCCCCGGTGGTTGGCCGGAAACGCGCTATGAGGCCAAGGCCCGCAATGTGTACGGGCACGAAGTCTGGTATTTCCGTTATCGCCGCAAATAGGCGTCAGCGCGCAACAGTCGCGTCGACCTTTTCAACCCATTCGGGGAAGAAGCGGGGTGCCCGTTTCGACCAACCCGGCGCGGTTGCAACCGCCTCGCTGATCGACTGCAACAGCAGTTTGCGTTTTTCAGGCTGCAGGTGCGGCATCGAAGCTGCTGCGCAGAAAGCTGCAGGAAACCAAGGGCGTGCCTCTGCACCGACAAGGCGTTCATACAGGAAACGGTAAGCGCCAAAGCCATCAATGCGTCCCTGCCCCAGATCAAAGGCGGAAACGGTCACCAAGGCAGCCATGAAAGGTTCGGCATCCTCGATTGAACTGCTGTCGGGGATCAATGCCCGGATTTCAGGCAGCCTTTCGTAAAAACGATATTGCGCCTGGATGCCAGCAGCCTCGACGACATCGCGCGACCACAGCTCAACCGCATCCTTGCGATCAAAGGCGACGTCGAGCGAGCGGCGGATATAGCGCTGCGTTGCTGCGGTGAAGCTCGCAAACTCCTTGATCTCAGCCAAGGTCAACATGCCCGGTGCCGAAGTGTTACCTGTAGTCATCATCAGGCCCCCTTTTCGTCTTGCCTGCACTTTGTGCCATAAACATGGTTACCGTGGCGTTAACGCTTTCATCACATAGCCATCACGCAAGGCTTCGATCAATCCGGATGTAAATTCGACAAGCGGCAGGCTATGGGGAAGATATAGAACAGCAAAGGGAATATGTGGGGGACATGAACCTTTCGATTTCGAACAAGCGACCGCTCATGGGCCACCAGATGGTGTTCCTCACCATTGTCGGCTTTTGGGTGTTTCACGCGCTAATCGTTTCGCTGCGCGCGGCCGTGCTCGAATTCCCATCACAAGGGGAATTGGCCACACGCCGCATCCTCGTCACGATCATCGGGATCGCGCTGACCTGGATGCTCTACCTGATCCTGCGCCTGTTCGATCGCAAGCCGCTCGGCGTGCGCGTGGCAACCGCGTTCATCGCCGCAGCACCCTGCGCCTTCGTAATCGCCTGGGCGAATTATTATGTGTTCAATGTCTATGATCCGGTCAGTGTATTTTCCGACCAGGAATTGGGCCGCAAATTCATGGATATCCAGGCAGAACTCGGGCTGACTGCGTGGCAGGAAGTCGCAGAGATTGCCGTCAGCCGCTATTTCTTCCTCATCGCATGGGCATCGCTCTATCTCGCGCTGGGATATGCGCGCGATGTCAGCGAAGCCGAACGGACGGCATCGCGCTATGCGCAGGCGGCGCAAGATGCCGAACTGCGTTCGCTGCGTTACCAGGTCAATCCGCACTTCCTGTTCAACACGCTCAATTCGCTCTCCAGCCTGGTCATCAAGGGGGACAAGGTGAAGGCAGAGGAGATGA
>JALREL010000136.1 GCA_023262005.1 Sphingorhabdus sp.
GACAATCGAAGATGCCGCCGAACTTCGCCTGCAGCAGCCGCACTGGCTGCCGCTGGAAACCCGTCCGCCGAACCTGGAAGGCCAGGGCGCGATCACCATTGGCGACCTGGTCAAGAACGCCCTGCGTATGCGCCCGGACCGGATCATCCTGGGCGAAATCCGCGGCGCGGAGTGCTTTGACCTGCTCGCCGCGATGAACACCGGTCACGATGGCTCGATGTGTACGCTCCACTCCAACAGCCCGCGCGAATGCCTTGGCCGTATGGAAAACATGATCCTGATGGGCGACATCAAGATTCCGAAAGAAGCAATTTCGAAACAGATTGCCGACTCGGTCGATCTGATCGTCCAGGTAAAGCGCTTGCGCGACGGCTCGCGCCGTACCACCCAGATTACGGAGGTGATCGGGATGGAAGGCGACGTCATCGTGACGCAGGACCTGTTCAAGTTCGAATATCGCGACGAAGATGCCGACGGCAAAATCATCGGCGAATTCGTATCGGGCAGCGTGCGCCCCTATACACTCGAAAAGGCGCGCCAATTCGGTTTCGACCAGCCTTATCTCGAGGCCTGCCTGTAATATCGTGCAATTAGGTGATGTTGGCTAATTCCGCTTGCATCACCTGACCCTGCTGCATAGCTTGTCCTTTCCGGAATCCATCCGGGGAGGAAGATTGCATGAAAAAATTCACGAAAGTAGCGGTCGCTGCGATTTTGCTCGCCCCGCTTGCTGCCTGCGGCACCCAGGAAGCCGACAAGGCTGCTGAAGAAACCGGCGAAGCTGTCGAAGCAACCGGCGAAGCAGTTGATGCTGCTGCCGAGGAAGCTGTTGATGCTGCCGAAGGTGCAGCAGATGCTGCTGGCGACGCAGCTGCTGAAGCAGGCGCTGAAGCGAAAGAAGCGGCTGGTGACGCCGCTGCAGCTGCCGGCGATGCAGCAAAGGCCGCTGGTGACGCTGCCAAGGAAGCGACCAAGTAAGCTTTCAAACTTTCCGATAAAAAGCCCGCCCGGCCCAGCCGTGGCGGGCTTTTTTATTGGTGCGCCCGACAGGATTCGAACCTGTGGCCCCCAGATTAGGAATCTGATGCTCTATCCTGCTGAGCTACGGGCGCGTTGGTTTGGCCTTAGCGGCAGGGGCCGATAGCGTCAATTTTTGGCGTCGGGCGGCACAAAAGGCAGTGGCAGAGGCGCGACGGAAATGCCTTCTTCATGCAGGTCGCGGGCATCTTCTATTGTCGCACTGCCATGGATGATGCGGTCGGGCGCGTCACCATAATGGATTGCCCTCGCCTCATCGGCAAAACGATCACCTACCCAATCGGACTTTTCGAGCATTTTTTCCTGCATTTCAGCAAGCTTGCCGATCATTTCGACCATTTCTGCGGGCATTGCGGGCATATTGGCAACCGCGACCGCTTCGTCTGTTTCGTTTTTGCCGGGCAATGCGGGGGCCTGGTTGCCCTTGCGGCCAACATTGGGGGCCATTACCGCTTTTTCGACCGATGGATCGCCGCATACCGGGCAGGAAAGCAGACCGCCCAGCCGTTGCATGTCAAAATCGGCAGAAGATCCAAACCAGCCTTCAAACCGGTGCGATCCAGCCTTGCAGATCAGATCATATGCAATCATCGGGTCAGTTTCCCGCCAGCATCGGATCCAGCTTGCCGGCCGATTCAAGCGCCATCAGGTCGTCGCAACCGCCGACATGGTGCCCATCGATGAAAATTTGCGGTACCGTGGTGCGGCCATTGGAGCGTGCGAGCATGTCATCGCGCGCCGGGCCGCCAGTCGCATCCTTTTCGGTGTAGCTGACGCCTTTTGAATCGAGCAGCGCCTTTGCACGATAGCAAAAGGGGCATGCAAATTTGGTGAAGATTTCAACAGTGGCTGTCATGCCCTACAGATGGGAATATGCCCGGCTCTAGTCAAGTGAGTGTTCGAGTGCATCGGGCAAAACCCGGGCCCAGCAGAAAATCGTAACGCTGGTTGCTCCTGCCTTGCGCAAGATATTCACGCAGGCGTCGGTCGTGGCGCCGCTGGTGTAAACATCATCCACCAGCACAATCGCCCTGCCTTTGACCAAATTCTTGCACGCGGCCCGTATCTGGAATGCGCCTTTGACCATTGCCGCACGTTCGCGCGCGGAAAGGCCGCCCAGCGGCCGGGTCCGTCGGGTGCGCTGCAACAGGTCGGGCATATGTTGGTGGCCGGAATTGCGCGCGAGTTCTGCAGAAATCAGCGCAGATTGGTTGTACCGCCGGCTCCACAAGCGCGTCCAGTGCAGCGGAACCGGGGTGATGATCGCATCATCGGGAATCGCGCGTGCATATCGCTGCAGCATTCGCGCTATCATCCGCGCTAGGCCGATTTTTCCGCCATGTTTCAGCTTCAGTGCTATTTCGCGCGTGACATCGCCATAAGCCGCCACGGCTTTGACGCCCGCATGGCGCGGCGGGCTATTGAGGCAGGCCGCACATTGCGTACCATCAGCAGCGGCGTAAGGCAGCGGCAAATCGCAAGTGGCGCAGGCCGGTTCGGACAAAAGCTGCAGTTTTTGCCAGCATTCTGCACAAAACTGGTTCTGCTCGGGCGTGATCACGCCGCAAGCCGGGCAGCGCGGTGGCAACGCGAAATCGACCAGAAATTTCAACGGAACAGCCATGGCCTGCATAACATGCTTGTCGGATATAAAGGCGCACGGCACAAGCGCCCGCATGAAACAGGCAGCCCCGCCCCAAATCTTTGACAACAAGAGGCGTCACGCGCTGCGTTTTCGCGCGATGGCTAGGGATGTCGGCAATCACTTCCTTTGGAACATATTGGCCGAGGATCTTGCCGATCGCCTGTCGTGCACCACCCGCAACTTTGAAAAATGCCTTCTGATCGGGCCGCTCACCAGCCAGGCCGATATGATCATTGGTGCCAAAGCGGCCGATATCACCTGCCTGCCACTCGCCGATGAAGACCGCCTCGAAGTCGAGCAGGGTGATTTTGACCTGATACTATCAGCCGGTACCCTCGACAGCGTCAACGACCTGCCAGGCGCGCTGGTCCAGATCCGCCGCGCCTTGCGTCCGGATGGCCTTTTCCTTGGTGCGATGTTCGGTGCCGGCACGCTTGCCAGTTTGAAAAAGGCCATGATGCTGGCCGATGGGGCAAGGGCAATGCCGCACATCCACCCGCAGGTCGAGCTGCGCTCTGCCGCCGACCTGCTGGCGAGAGCTGGGTTTGCGATGCAAGTGGCGGACAAAGTGGGCGCTGATGTGCGCTATTCGGATTGGCGGCGACTGGTCAATGACTTGCGCGACGCGGGAATCGGCAATTGCCTTGCCGGGCCGCGCGCATATCTGGGCCGGGGCTATGTTCAGCAGCTCGACGCAGCGTGGGGCAGCCTGATGGATGTCGAGGGCAAGGTGAGCGAGCGCTTCGAATTCCTTCACCTCAGCGGTTGGGCACCCTCGCCCGACCAACCAAAAGCGGCTCCACGGGGCAGTGGAAAGGTGTCGTTGGCGGCTTTGCTCGATAAATCCGGCAAGCTTTAGTCGCGCAAAATTCGTTCCAGCAGGTCAATAAGCGGAAGATCGGCGGGAGGCATCGGCAAGCGGTACATGTCTTTTACCGCAAACCAATCAAGCTCCTGCCCTTCAAGCGGCTGCGGCGTACCCTGCCATTCCCGGCAGCAATACAGCAGCAAAAGCAAATCCTTGTCGCGAATCTTGGCGCTTGCAAAGCAAGTCGGGGCCAGATTCTGAGGATCAACGCTAACCCCAAGCTCTTCATCCAGCTCGCGCGCCAATGCCGCCTCGGCCTGTTCTGAAGGCTCCAACTTGCCTCCGGGAAACTCCCACAAGCCCGCCATATCGCGGCCTTCCGGACGCTTCTGGAGCAAAATCAGCCCGTCGGCCCTGATGAGTGCTGCTGCTGTGACGATCAACATTGTCGGATTTTTTTTCAATTTCGTTGCGGTTGGAAAGTTTTTGTTAACGGCTCTGTGAAAAAAGGCGAGTGTCGTAACCATGACATGAACAGGACCATCTCATGTTGAAATTTGTTCGAGGCATCGCAAGCTGCCAAGTGGGAGCGACAGCAGTGGAATATGGACTGATACTGTCCCTGCTCGTCATCGCAATGATGGCCGCATTGGGCAATGTAGCAGGCTCTACCACCGGAATGTGGAACGACGTGTCAAACGACATCACGGACGTTGCCGGTTAATCGCTAGATTAACGATTTGGTAGGAGAGTCTGTTTTATCGGTTCATGGACAGTTGGATATTTTCTGACTGCCCGGGTGAATAGTTGAACAGGAGACCTGACATGAAGATGATCAAAAAGCTTTTCAAGAATGAAGAAGGTGCAACCGCGATCGAATACGGCCTGATCGCCGCTCTGATCGCCGTCGCTGCAATCGCTGCGATGTCGAGCCTCGGCAACAACCTGTCGAACACCTTCAACGACGTGAACAACGAACTCGACGGCTAATCGTCGGTTTGCCTGATCTGACCAGGTCGGGCATCGTAGAAAAAGGGGGCGGGAACCACATGGTTTCCGCCCTTTTTCTTTGCAATTACGACCAGCGCATTAACCAATTGGCGACCATTTGCCGTTAAGAATCACAACTGCAATAAATGCCAATTCATGCTGTTAGACAGATGCAATGAACAAGCCGGTCGATCTTATTGAAACGGACAGTGCCCAAGGCAAGCCGCGGTCGCAAGATCGCAACAGCTTGTTTTTAAAAGCTGTCCTGCGTTTCCCTACCAGTGGTGCGCAAGGCGAAGTTCGCGTTCGCAACCTTTCTTCAGGCGGCCTGATGGCGGAAGCGCCTTTGCAGGCAGCTCGCGGCGAAGTCGTCGAGATTAACCTCAAAAATCTGGGCTGGATTACGGGCAAAGTCGCCTGGGTTGCCGAATCGCGTTGCGGCATTGCTTTCGACTATCCCGTCGATCCGCGTGCAGCACGTCAACAAATTGGCTGCGGCAACATTGATGAGACGATGCCGCTTTACCTTCGCAAACTGAACAACCAGGCTGCGATGTCGAAAGCTCCGCTACGCCGGATCTGAAAAATCAGCCGTTCAGGCAGTAAATGTCGACTGGAACGGTCAGCGCATCGATAACGCGACCCACCGGATAAGCCGATTTCGCGCCTTCCTCTATCGCTTGCTCAAGCACCTGCTGCTTATCGGCACCATTGATGACGATCATCGTGGTGCGCGCCGATGTGATCGCCGGCAGCGTGAGCGTTACACGATCGACAGGAGCTTCGGGCGGCAACGGATCGGGGCGAACACCAATCGCGTGCACACCCTTTGCCGGGTTCAATGCTTCACCAAGGTCCGGGCCCGGGAAGATCGAGGCGGTATGCCCGTCTCCACCCATACCCAGCCACACCAGATCAGGCGGCCAGTGAAGGTCTTGCAGCCGCGCATTTGCGGCGCTGCCTGCCAGTTTATAGTCCGCAGCCTCGCTGTTCAGCGGCAGCACGCGAGCACCTTTTGGCAGGAAAATCTTTGCCAGCATGGCAACATTCGACAAAGGATCGCTGACGGGAACCAGACGGTCGTCGGTCGGGATGATCGTTACGCTTTTCCAGCGCAGCGGTGCAGCGGCCAGTTTTTCGAGGATCGGCTTAGGTGTATTTCCGCCGGGAAAAGCCACCAGTGCCTGCCCGCGCGCATCCAGCGCGCTTTCGATGATAAAGGAAACATCACCGACAACCGCGTCAATCAGCTCTTCGGCCGAATCAAATTCCCACCACTCGATTTCCTCGGCCATAATTCCTTTTCCTCGATTATCGCGCGAGTGCGGCAGCCGCGCGTGCCGCAGCCTCTATGGCTGCAACATCAGGGGTTCCTTTAGCAACAAGCCAGCTTCCGCCAACACATAAAATCTCGGGAACGGCAAGCCAATCGGCGGCAGTTTCAAGTTTGATGCCGCCAGTCGGGCAGAATTTGCATTGCCCGAACGGCCCGATGAGCGCCTTCAATGCAGGCAAGCCTCCATTGGCTTCTGCAGGGAAAAATTTGAAATGGGTAAGGCCAAGGTCAAGCCCGCGCATGATATCGCCTGCATTCGCCACGCCCGGCAGGAATGGGATGCCCTTTGCAACAGCAGCTGCGCCGAGTTTATCGGTCAGGCCCGGCGAAACGATAAATTCGCTTCCGGCAGCGATCGCGCTTTCGAGGCCGGCAACATCGACCACGGTTCCAGCGCCGAC
>JALREL010000204.1 GCA_023262005.1 Sphingorhabdus sp.
CTATCTCCAGCAGCTTGAGATGGAATCTAATGGCAAATCGGTAACCGCCGATGGCAAGCAGTTGGATCGCCCTACCGCTCCGGTGACGTGGGGCGGCGTTGGCACCGATGCCCAGCACGCGGTTTTCCAGTTGCTGCACCAGGGCACACATACCATCCCGGTGGAATTCATCGCCAGCAAGACCCCGGGGCATGATTTCGATCCGGCGCATCATGAAACCTTGCTCATCAATTGTTTCGCGCAGGGCGCAGCATTGATGCGGGGACGGGATAGTGCAGACAAGGCGCGGAGCTATGCCGGCAACCGGCCTTCGACCACGATCCTGCTAGACGACGTCACGCCGTCAGCCGTTGGTGCCCTTATTGCCTTTTATGAGCATCGCACCTTTGCAAATGCGGTATTGTTGGGGATCAACCCATTCGACCAGTTCGGCGTAGAACTGGGCAAGGAAATCGCGCGAGGGATAGCGGAAAATGGACCTGATGGTTTTGATCCATCAACCTCTGCCTTGATCGCCGCAGCGGGCTTGTAACAATCAAGCCTATCAGCCCGAACAGCATTTTCGATTGGCATTTCTGCCTCGCGTTGCCATTTGGCACGCAAAGGAATGAAATATGGCATTTGATTACGACTTGTTTGTCATTGGTGCGGGTTCAGGCGGCGTGCGTGCCGCGCGCATTGCTTCGTCGCACGGCGCAAGGGTAGCAGTCGCAGAGGAGTATCGCGTTGGCGGCACCTGCGTCATTCGTGGCTGTGTTCCCAAGAAGCTGCTCGTTTATGGTTCGCACTTTGCCGAAGACTTGGCCGATGCGCAGCGTTTTGGTTGGAATACCACCGGTGCGACCTTTGACTGGCCAACGCTGCGCGACAATGTTGCGTCCGAAGTCGATCGGCTCGAAGGGCTGTACGGCCAGACACTGGGCAATGCGAAGGTGGAGATTTTCCGCCAACGTGCGGTAATTGCCGGGCCGAACTTGGTCCGCCTGGCGGACGGCACGGAGGTCAGCGCGGCCAATATCCTGATTGCAACCGGTGCTTGGCCCTCGATACCGGATATTCCAGGCGCGGAATTTGGCATCACCTCCAATGAGGTGTTCCATCTCCAACAACTCCCCAAACGCGCGGTGATTGCGGGGGCAGGCTATATCGCCAATGAATTTGCAGGCATCTTCAATGAACTGGGTGTTGAAGTGACGCTGGTGACACGTGGCGACAAGATGCTGCGCAGCTATGATCAGGAAATTGTCGAAAAACTAGTAGGAATCAGCCGAGAAAAGGGCATCGACATCAGGTTCAACTTCAAATGTCCCGCCATACGCCAACAGGCTGACGGTTCGTTTATGGTCGAAAATGGCGATGGTGCCGATGTCGAAACCGACTTGGTGCTGTTCGCCATTGGACGTGTTCCCAAGACTAAGGATCTGGGTCTGGAGGCACTTGGCGTTGCGCTCGATAAAGACGGCGCCGTAATTGTCGACGAATATAATCGGACCAATGTGGCCGGAGTTTTTGCCGTCGGCGATGTCACAAACCGGGTGCAACTGACGCCGGTTGCCATTCGCGAAGGCCACGCCTTTGCCGACACCGTGTTCGGCAAAAATCCGCGGACAATCGACTATGGGGCCATTCCAACAGCGGTATTCTCAAATCCTCCAATCGCTGGCGTCGGCTTGACTGAGGAAGAGGCCCGGGCAACGCTTGGCGATGTCAAAGTCTATAAAAGCGATTTCCGAGCCATGAAAAATGTCCTCGCGGGGCGCAACGAACGCGCACTGTACAAGATGATCGTTGATGGAAAGACCGACAAGGTTGTGGGGCTGCACCTGATCGGCCCGGACAGCGCCGAAATCCTGCAAGCTGCTGCTATCGCCGTAAAGGCGGGGCTCACCAAACAGGCATTTGACGATACCGTGGCACTTCACCCCAGTATGGCGGAAGAGCTTGTTCTGATGAAATAAATCTGGTTGCAGGTTGCAACCTATCTGCTAAATCTCCGTATAGAGGAGATGGCAGATGGCGGGACAGGTTTTTGTATCGGGCGGTAGCGGCTACATCGCGGGCTTCCTCATCAAGCAACTGATTGCCGAGGGCTGGACGGTTCATACGAGCATCCGAAATCTCGCGCGTGAGGAAGAGGTGCGCGGATGGCTTGGCGTCGATAACAGCAAACTCAAATTCTTTGCCGCCGATTTAATGAGCGATGATGGCTGGGCAGAAGCTATGGCAGGATGCACCCATGTCGCGCATGTCGCATCTCCGCTTCCGTCGAATGCGCCGAAAAGTGACGATGAGCTGATCGTTCCTGCGCGTGAAGGCGCACTCCGGGCACTTCGTTTTGCCCATGCTGCGGGGATAAAGCGCTTTGTGATGACCTCGTCGGTTGCCGCAATTGCTTATGGGCATGGCAAAGGAAAACAGCATTTCACCGAGGCTGATTGGACCGATGTTAACAGCCCCGATGCCTATGCCTATGTGAAGTCCAAGACCATTGCCGAACGCGCCGCACGCGATTGGGTGGCGGCCAATGCGCCGGAGATGGAATTTGTTACGGTCAATCCGTCGCTCGTACTCGGCCCATTGCTCGCTGCGGATTTTTCCACGTCACTCGAGGCGATCAAGAAACTGCTCGATGGTTCATTGCCTGGCTTGCCCAACCTCGGCTTTTCGGTGGTTGATGTGCGCGATGTTGCTGACCTCCACGTTCTATGCCTCACCGCGCAGAACATGGCCGGCGAGCGCTTCGTTGCCGCAGGTCCGTTCTTATGGATGCGCGATGTGGCTGCCATCATGAAAAAGGGCCTTGGGCCAGATGGCCGGAAAGTGCCGTCGCGCAAGCTGCCCAATTTCCTTGTCCGGCTATCGGCCCTTTTCGACCCGGTAATCCGTCAGGTCGTCGGTGAACTCGACAATGTCCGCGATACGTCTGCGCAGCATGCGAAAGATGTATTGGGCTGGCAAACCCGCGATCCCAAGGAAAGCATCCTTGATACCGCGCGCGACATGATCCGCTTGGGTTTGGTGAAAAGCTAACCGATCCGGTAAGGCACCACACTGCGACGATCGGGATCGACGATGATTTCGCGGTCGCTGGGCGGGAAAGCGCGCTGGTCGCAATCGGGGCGTGGACAAAGGCGGCAACTAATGCCGATTTTCGTCGCGTTGCGCCCGGTTAAGTCGAGCCCGTCGGCGTAGATGAATTCGCGTGCATGGTCGATTTCACAGCCCAGCGCGACGGCGTAGCGGCGTGGGGCGCGGTCATAGCTTCCCGATGGCTTCACCAATCCCTTGGCCATTGAGACATAGCGCACGCCATCGGGTGTTTCGGCGAGCTGGACGAGGATGCGGTCAGGTATCGCCACTGCTTCGTGCACAATCCACAAAGGGCAGGCGCCACCAAAGCGGGCAAACTGCAGCCGCGTGGCGCTGTGCCGCTTGGTGATATTGCCCGCCATATCGACCCGGCAAAAGAAGAAGGGCACGCCGCGCGCATTGGGGCGTTGCAGCGTCGACAGTCGGTGGCAAGCTTGCTCAAAGCTGACATTAAAGGCTTGGCATAGCCGGTCGATATCGTGTCGCACCGCGCGCGCTTCTTCGCGAAAACGCCGGTAGGGCATCAGGATCGCGCCTGCCGCGTAATTGGCGAGGCCGACTGAGAGCAATTGGCGCGACGCCGCGGCACGTAACTTTGCGCCCTCAACAACCTGGCTGATTTCGCTGCGTAAGGCAGTCGCGGCCAATTGGTGCGCCAACTGGAAACGGCGGCTCTCGGAGGGCTGGCTTTGGTCGATCACCAGATGCCCCATTTGCGGGTCAAAATCCCGCAGGCCGGCATGTTGTGAGTAGATCAGTGAAATCGAAAGTGCGCTACGGATGTGCTGTTCGAGTGCCGTTACGTCCGGGGTTAGTTGTGCTCCGCGGAGCTTATCGCCCAGTGCCTCTGCGGCACGGTCGAGAATATCGACATAATTTCCTGAATTGTGGAACCAGTCTCGCACTTCCTCCCACGGCAATCGGGATCCGCCTGCCGTGTCGTTCGATAAAGCCTCATCGACGATTTGCAGGCGTTGCCCAGCATGTAGATAGGCCTGGTGCAATGCAATGAACTGGTCTGCGAGCGCTGGCTGTTGTTCCGAAATTCGTGCCAGTTGCTCGGGCGAGAGCGGGTTGGGAAATAGAGGATCGGCTGCTGCTTCGCGCAGGGCTGCAAAGCGGCGCGTGGCGGCATCGCCTTCATCGACATTCCAGTCGAGCGGGAAGTTGCGCGAAAGCATTTCCAACAGGGCAGGGGTCAAAGGCCGATCGTCATGTTCGATCTGCGAAAGATAGGATACCGAAATACCCAGTTTCTCAGCCAGTTCCGCCTGACGCAGGCCATGTTCGGCGCGGAGCGATTTGAGTTTATCCCCTGCAAAAACCCTGCGCTTCGACATGTGCAGTCTCCTGTTTCCTGCAAGTTCACTACTTTGCAAACTGCAACTTTGCAACTTTGCAATTTCACATTGGACATGACCTCAAAAATCGGGTTGAGCACATGCTTTGTTGAATTTTCGGGGGAGTATATGTCCGCAAATATCGCCGAAATGGAGAAGCGCCGCGCGCAAGCGATGCTGGGTGGCGGGCAAAAGCGCATCGACGCGCAACATGCCAAAGGCCGCCTGACCGCACGCGAACGCCTGTCGATCCTGCTTGATGAGGGCAGTTTTGAAGAGATCGACATGTATGTCGAACATAACTGCACCGATTTCGGCATGGAGGAGCAAAAGATCCCCGGCGACGGTGTGGTTACCGGCAGCGGCACGATCAATGGCCGTCTCGTCTATGTCTTCAGCCAGGATTTTACCGTTTTCGGCGGCTCGCTTTCCGAACGCTTCGCACAGAAAATGTGCAAGGTGATGGATATGGCGATGAAGGTCGGCGCTCCGGTGATCGGCCTCAACGACAGCGGCGGCGCGCGCGAACGCGCCGGTGCCGCCCTGGCCCGCCAGCGCGTGCAGCTGGAAGGCAAGCGCATCTTCTTCTTCCCCGACTCGCAGCTGGAAATTCCGCTGGCGCGCTTCGTGTCCGAAGAACTCGGCATGGAACCCGTCGAGGTGGGAACACCCTATCTGCAGCGCACGCATCTGGCGCAGGAGCTTGGACGGCTTCCCGCCAGCACCGTGCTGAGCGAGGGGCAAGACGTTGAAAAGCAGCTCGACCGCTGCCGTGAGGCAAAGCCGGACCTCGTTGTGTGCGGGCTGGGCCTTGCCAATCCGCTGGAGGCCGAGGGCTTCACCACAAAA
>JALREL010000227.1 GCA_023262005.1 Sphingorhabdus sp.
CAGCCGGATATGCCCCTACTATGCTCTCTCTCCGCCGATATTCTCCAAAGCTCTCGACTACACCGGTTTCGGTGTAGAGCTTTATCCCATTGAAAATGGTTGTCCTTTTGGACCTGCTCTTTGCGGTCAGAACCGAGATTCACCTCAAAGTCCGACCCGGTTCCAACCGCCGCATCAGCTAAAAGCTTGGGCGATGATCAGCGCGAGAGCCATGATCGTGATCCATGGCCAAGGCGTTGCCCAGGGTGACCGCACCTTCAACTGCTCAAGCTGGGTGATCGCCATCTGAACGCTGGCCTGCTGAAAGTGCAGGTCCTTGAGGGCCGCCTTCATCGCGTCAGTCTCGATGTAGGTCGAGGCGTCGTCGGCCAACAGTTCGACCTCCTCAAGTAACCGAAGCACCTCCCGCAGTCGAGGAACTGCGCTCGGATCAGGTGTGCCGAGCATGGCGATCGCCTCTTGATGCTTGCGCTTGGCTAGCGTCAGCATCTGGCTGATGTGTTCGACAGCAGCATCAGGGAGGTCGGGATCGGCAGCGTCCATAGGGCACTCTTACCCCATCTTGGCGGCAGGGATATCCCCCCACCGGGTCGTGAAGCTGGGTGACAGGTTTTCTTGCCGCGTCCGCCATTCGCCGCCCTTTCGGGCCAGCCCCAGGCAGGGCTCGGCTAGAAATCCGGTTCTGGATTGGGCGGGAGCGCACTGTTTTCAGTTGGCTGGGCACTATTGATTGATCAATGCCCCATCGACATTCCGCCGCTCCGCTTGGGACGCGGTGATAGCCAGATCAGGGCTGCGGCGATCAGCAGGATTGCAGAGGTTGTCCAGAAGGTATGGAGAACGGACAGGGTAGTCGCCTCAGCCTCAACCATGTTATTGAGCATTCGCAAAGCTGCTTCGGTCGAGAAACCCAGTCCGGCAATTGGATCGCCAACTGCTGGATCAAGTGCGCCTACAATGTCGTTGCGCGCCGCGCGCTGGGTATCGCCCCAATAGGTCAAGGAGACCGAAGTTGCGAATGCCGTTGCAATCGTGCGCATGAAGCTTTGCAATCCGGCCGCCGAAGCAACCTCGTGCTCTTCGACAGTGTTGAGTGTCAGGTTGATGATCGGCAGCATGAAGAAGGTCATGCCAAGCCCTTGTACGAACTGCGGGGCGGTAAGTGTCCAGAAATCGCTGTCGGTGGTCCAAAATGTCCGCGTCAGTGCCATGACGGCCAGCCAGACGATGCCTGCCGAAACAAGCAAGCGGGGATCAATTCGCGGCATGAGCATCACGACTATTGGTGCCGTCAGAAGACCGGCGATGGCCGTGAATGAAGACGAAAAACCTGCCTGTGTAGCGGTGTAGCCAAGCCAGGCCTGTTGCCACTGCGGAACAATCACAAAACCAGCAAAATAGGCTCCGAAACTGATAGCCAGGACTACGAGGCTGACGCTCAGCCCGCGGTGGCGCAGAACGCGTAGATCGACAACGGGATGGTCTTCGGTAAGCTCCCAGATCACAAAGATCAGGAATGCGATTGCTGACGTTATTGCCAGCACGACAATCATTGGATCGCCGAACCAGTCGTGATTGCGCCCAATATCCAGAATAATCTGCAAGCAGCCTACCCAGATGACCAGCAATCCAAGGCCGACATAATCGATCGGCAAGACACGCCTTTCCGTTTCGATCGGACGAAGCAGAGCTATTCCGCCGATAATGGCAAGCAGCGCGACTGGCACGTTGATAAGGAATATCCAGTGCCAAGACCAGTTGTCGGTCAGCCACCCCCCGATGATCGGGCCAAGCGCAGGCCCCAGCAACAGTGTCATCGCCCACATGCCCATGCCGATGTTCTGTTGCTCAGGCGGGAACACCCGCAACAAGAGCGTTTGGGACATCGGCATCAGAAACGCGCCGAAAATGCCTTGCCCGATCCGGCACAAAACGAGCATCTCAATCGAAACCGAAAGCCCGCATAGCAACGAAAAGAAGCCGAACCCCATCATGCTGAACAGGAAGGTGCGAACCGACCCGAACCTGAACGCTATCCAGGCAGTCAGCGGGACACAAATCGCTTCGGCAATCGCATAGGATGTGATGACCCATGCGCCCTGTTCAAGCGTAATGCCGAGGCTGCCCGCAATGTGCGGGATCGAAACATTGGCAATCGTCAAGTCGAGGATCACCATGAAGTTCGCAAAAGCCAGTGTCAGGCCCGCGACCATTCGGAGCGAAGGCGGAATACCCGCCGAAGTCGTTGCCGAACCGCTTGTCATGGTCAGCCGCCCGACACGTCGATCTCGACTTCCATCGATAGGCCTACCCGCAAGGGATGCCGCTTCAGTTCTTCGGGATCGAGTTCGATCCTGACTGGCAGGCGCTGGACAACCTTGATCCAGTTACCGGTTGCGTTCTGTGCAGGGATGACCGCCATCGATGCGCCGGTGCCCCCGGAGAAACCAGCGACCTTGCCGTGATAGGTCACGTCCGAACCATAGAGGTCAGCAGTGAGCGATGCGGGCATACCCAGGCGCACCCGCCGCAACTGTCCTTCCTTGAAATTGGCCTCAACGTAGACTTTGGTCAAAGGAACGATGACCATGATCGTCTGGCCCGGATTGAGACGTTGCCCGACCTGAACTTGCAGCCGGCTGACAACGCCGTCGATGGGTGCACGAATCTCGGTGCGGTCGAGATCGAGCTGGGCAGAATCGCGCCTGGCCTTTGCAGCCAGGACGGCAGGATCGGTTTCCTCGCTTGATCCGCGCACCAATGCGTCGTTTGCGGCAAGCTGGCCTTGCGCGGCGCGCCTCGACGCGCCCGCCTGGTCAATTGCCCCGCGCGCGGCGTCGAGCGCGGCGAGCGTGGTCGCATAGGCTTTGCGCGCCTGGGTCAGTTCCTCGCCCGAAACCGCTCCACTGGGCGCGGCACTTTCGCGGCGGCGCAAGTCGATCCTGGCCTTTTCATGCTCGGCGAGAGCCGTGCGATATTGCGCCTGCACCTGGACCAGCCCCGCGCTCGACGTATCGACCTGCGCTGCAAGGGCCGAATTGTTCGCGACGGACTGACGAAAGCGGCGGCGTGCTGCGGCAAGTTCAGCTTCTGCTGCCGCAAGCGCGGCCCGGGCATCAGCCTGTTCGAGCCTGACAAGCACGTCCCCGGCCTTGACCTGCTGCGTATCCTTGACCAGCACCGCGGGAAGGCGCTCGCGCTGCCTCGCACGGGCGCGCGCATCGGTATCTCCCGTACGCGCACCGACCTCGAACGCGAGCCCCATCTCCTCGACCGGTGCCCGCAGTGCCAGCTCGATGTCGCGCGCCACCGCCCGCAG
>JALREL010000107.1 GCA_023262005.1 Sphingorhabdus sp.
ATCGGCGATGCCGAGGTTAACCTCGTCTGGGATCCGCCATGGGGGCCAGACAAGATGACCGATGAGGCGCGCCTCGAACTGGGGATGCTGTGATGAGTACGGAAACCAAAACACGCCGCCCGATGCCCGCCGCCGTAACGCTAACGCCTGCGGCTGAAGAACGCGTCGCCGAACTGATGCGCAATGCCCCCGAGGGTACAGTCGGCGTGAAACTGTCCACCCCGCGCCGCGGTTGTTCGGGGTTGGCCTATTCGGTCGATTATGTCAGCGAAGCCAATGCCTTTGACGAACGCATCGAAACCCCCGGCGGCACCTTCTTCATCGACGGCGGTTCGGTGCTCTATCTCGTCGGTTCGACAATGGACTGGCAGGAAGACGAATTCACCGCAGGCTTTGTGTTCAACAACCCCAATGCCACCGGCAGTTGCGGTTGCGGCGAGAGCTTTACGGTATAAACCTGATGCGTCGCGTAGAGTTGTCCACATTTCTCGACGCCACACCTGAGACCATTTGGGCGCATGTCCAGACGCCTAAATTGTTGCACTATGTCACGCGCGGTATGATCCGCTTTCTTCCCAAGGGGAAGCCGTTTCCCGACAAATGGGTAGAGGGCGAATACCGTGTCTGGATGTTGCTTTTCGGTTGGCTGCCCGTGGGATGGCAGGCCATTCGCATTGAAATGCCCCAGCAGGCCTCCGGCAAATATGTGGTGCGTGACAATGGCTATAGCCGGTTGATCAAACGATGGGATCACTGGATCGAAATAACCGCCGAAGGTACAGGCACCCGCTATATCGACCGCGTTGAAATTGAGGCAGGCTTTTTGACGCCGTTGATTTGGGCATTTGCGCGGTTGTTTTATGCCTATAGACAGCGCCGTTGGCAGCGACTGGTAGCGCGACGGTTTGCTTACGACTGAGGGCGGGTTCCTAGAATTTCCGGTTGAAGCGCAGCGCCACCCCGAGGTCGTCGGGCGCAGCCTCGATATGGCCCGGTTCGGTCCGCCAGAAAGCGTTGGCGGAGAGGTAGCCGCCAGCAAAGGGCGTTGCATAGGCAGCTTCGATATCCCGCTCCCGCCCCGTCGGGCTGAGCGACACGAACTGTCGCCCGAAACTGGCTTGCAAGGTCGAATAATCATAACCTGTCGGTAGGGTGAGGTTCAGGCCTCCACCGTGCACGCGAAGCGGCTGGGCGACGCGCAAACTCAGGCTGTCACGCAGCGAAAAGACACCAACGCGAGTGAGGTCCGCAGACCATGCATCGCTTTCCAGCCAATCGGCGGAGTCGCGCAATCCGGCAGCAGCGATACGCGTCCACCCGCGCCGATAATTGGTCTCCACGCGCCAGTCGGAACCCAGCGATAGCGTAGTTCCGGCATCGGCAAACCAGCTGCGTGCGCCCGTCTCGCCCGTCCACATATTGGTGCCGCCGCCCAATATCGTCTCGCGCTCGTCCAGCATCGTTCCCGAAAGTTTGAGACGCAGCGCGCCGAGATCACGGTCGAAGCCCACATGGGCAAGGCGATAGCCATAACCGCGATAGCGGTTACGCAGCGGATCGCCTGCAAATTCCTGCCATAGGCGCACATCGCCGCTTTCGCCAGCAACGGTCAATCCAAAGCCGGCGATATGTTGGCGATAGGCAAAGGCAGAGCTTGGCTGGCTGAAAAAGCCGAATGATTCCTGCGCCGCATCAGCGGCGATAAAGCTGGCTGCGCGTTCGATGGCCATCTGGTCGATCAGGGCGCCGCTGCTCCGCGCAATGCCAAGCGCCACTTGCCGGTCATTCCCCAATTTGGCGATGACCGAGCCAGCTATGGCGCGCGCCTGCGATCGTTCGCGGGGGGACAGGTCTAGCCGGTCCGGCCCTACTCCGTCGCGGCGGTTGGCGACCGAAAGCGTGACTGCGAGATTCGAATTTGCCGCAACGCGTGTTTCGGTTCCCATGCTGAGCGCCGGGGCGAGCTTGGGTGCGGATTTGGCCGCGAGCAAGGTACCACTGAAATCAGCCCGGAACGCGCGTCCATAGCTGTCGAGGATCACCGATTGCGGGCCTTGCCCGGCACCGGCATCACCCATTGGTCCGCCTAGCGCCCCGGTAGAACCGGTGGGAACCGGGATGGGCGTTCCCGCAATTGATTGTTGGCCCTGCGGCTGGAATGCGCGAGCAAGATTGAGCTCTCCCCTGCCGTAAATGGCATCCGTCCCGGCAGCGCCAAGATCCGTTGTGGTGCGAAGCAAAAGGTCGACAATCTGCGCTCCGGTGAGATTGGGGAAAGCCTGCGCAAGCAATGCAACCGCGCCTGCTACAATGGGTGCAGAAAAACTGGTGCCGCTCCACAGAAACTGGGTGCCGTTTTCGTCCGGAGCACGGACGCGCACGCCGAGCGCGGTGATGTAATAATTCTGCCCGTTACCGGCCCGGTTTGAAAAGGCCGAAATCTGTTGTGTTGAATCGGTTGCGCCCGCGATCAACACTTGGCCCCGTGCGATCGGGTCAAGTGCTATCATCGCCATCGGATCGGGATTTACAGCAACTGCCGGATCGTCATCGAATTCGTTGCCGGCCGAGATGACGAAGACCACGCCGGCGGCGGTTGCCCGATCCACCGCCGCTCGAAGCGTCAAGTTCATCGGCGATCCGCCGAGCGACATGTTGATCACCTTCGCACCGACGGCGACCGCTCGATCTACGGCGCGCGCGATATTGTTATCGTTGTGGGTGCATCCCTTGTCGGGATCCGTATCGGCACAGGTGCCGGCGGTATCGGTCCGCAGCACCAGCAGTGTAGCACCAAAGGCTACACCATGGGTTTCGAGGTCATTCTTGGCCCCAAGGAGTACCGACGAAACGGCTGTCCCATGACCGCCTTCGTCTTGGAGTCCGCGACTGCCTGCAAAGTCTGCTGATTGAGGATGGATCTTTCCGGCAAATTCGGGGCTGTCGACATCGATACCGCTGTCGACGACGCCGGCGATAACGCCGGTTCCACTCGCCCCGGCATTATAAGCAGCTATCGCCTGCGCCTGCACAGCGCCGTTGGATCGTTGATACTCAACGGTATTGAAATTTGCAGTCGGTGGGGGAGGAGGCGGGGGTGGAGGTGGAACAGGCGGCGGTGGTGGCGCTGGCGGGGTCACCGCAGGTGGAGGTGTCGGCGTTGAACTTACCCCACCGCCTCCGCCACATGCGGATACGGTCAATGCAAAAATTATCGAAGTGCCGACAGCAATTTTGCGACCCGTGCCAGTACTCGCCATGATACTCCCCAGACTATAACTTATGTTATTACCGTTGCTGCGCTTGCGCCAGCATTAACGCAGTTGTTCCTTGCGAGATTTGACACCTGTAGTTAACGGGGCGGCCATGTCTCCGGCAACCCATCCCGACTTCGGCCATGTCGACACCTGGATCTTCGATCTGGATCTGACGCTTTATGCGCCAGAGCACAATATCATGGAGCAGGTGCGCAACCGGATTGCCGCCTTTGTCGAAGATTATTTCAAGGTCGATGGTGAACGTGCACACCAGATCCGTTACGATTATTGGCGCAAATATGGAACGACGCTGGGCGGATTGATGGCCGAACATGCAGTCGATCCGCATGGCTATCTGGAATTCGTGCACGATGTCGACATGTCGCTGCTGCAGCCGTGTGATCGGTTGCGTACCGGGATTGAATCGCTTCCCGGAAGGAAGCTGATTTTCACCAATGCCGATGCACCTTATGCGCAACGTGTGCTCGCCGCACGCGGGCTCGATGGCGTGTTCGAGGTCGTGTTCGACATCCACCGAATGGAACATAAGCCGAAGCCTGCACTCGATAGCTATCATGCATTGTGCAGCCAGCTGGATATCAACCCGACGGCGGCATTGTTCGTTGAGGATTCGGCGCATAACTTGGAGCCAGCCAAGACGATTGGCATGACCACGGTCTGGGTCAACCATGCCGCGGACGATGGATCCGCAAACCCACGACCGCATTTTGTCGATCATGAGATACAAGACCTTGCCCATTGGCTGGTCGCAGGAAAGGAACGGAAATGAGCGAGGCATTGCAGGCAGTAATCGAGAAGGCCTGGGACGAACGCGACGCGATCAACACCGGAACGGGTGGCGAAGTGCGCGCTGCCGTGGTTGAGGCGCTGAACCTGCTCGATAGTGGTGCCCGCCGTGTCGCTGAAAAAGTCGACGGCGAATGGCAGGTGAATCAGTGGCTCAAAAAGGCTGTCCTCCTTTCCTTCCGCCTCAACGACATGGAAACGATTCCCGGCGGACCAGGTGGTGCGCATTGGTGGGACAAGGTTCCTTCAAAGTTTTCCGGCTGGGGCGAAAACCGCTTCCGTGATGCCGGTTTCCGGGCAGTACCGGGCAGCATCGTTCGCCACAGTGCGCATATTGGCAAAGGCGTGGTTCTGATGCCCAGCTTTGTGAACCTTGGCGCCTATGTCGATGAAAACAGCATGGTCGATACATGGGCGACCGTGGGGAGCTGTGCACAAATCGGCAAGAACGTCCACCTGTCGGGTGGCGTCGGCATTGGCGGCGTGCTTGAGCCGTTGCAGGCTGGTCCGGTAATCATCGAGGATGATTGCTTCATCGGCGCGCGTTCCGAAGTGGTCGAAGGCGTTATTGTCGAACAGGGGGCAGTGCTCGCGATGGGCGTGTTCCTGTCTTCCACAACAAAGATCATCGATCGTGCAACCGGCGAAATCTTTGTGGGGCGAGTGCCGTCCTATTCGGTGGTGGTTCCGGGTGCACTTCCCGGCAAACCGCTTCCCGATGGTTCGCCGGGGCCGAGCCTCGCCTGCGCTGTGATCGTGAAGAGAGTTGATGCCCAAACCCGCTCCAAAACCGCGATAAATGAGTTGCTTCGCGACTAAGCGCCTAAATTCATCGACCAACCGTTTCCGGTTTTGCTTGCAATATAAGAGCGAATCACTCTAATTTGCATCTGCGGACCGGGCCCCTCTGGCGCTCGCTTCTTCGGAAGGAACGCGATGTCGGCCGCATCGGATGTTTCCGGTGCTCGGGTTGTGCGGTCCCTGTTTCCCCCGAATACCCTCTGCCCGGCATCGGAACATCCGATTGAACAACCATTGTTCAAGAGGAGAAAAGAGATGTCGGAACGGACATTCCGTCTGATGCAGTACCACCAGAAGCTTGATGATGAATTGCGCGCCGAAATGCGCCGCAGCTGGCCGAGCTTCGCACGGATCCAGCGGCTGAAACGCATGAAGCTGGCGGTGAAGGATAAATTGCAGGCGATGGTTTCCAAGGGTCGAAAGACCCCGAAACCGGCCTGATATCAGCAAGGCTGCGCTCGCCGCCCTCTCCCAAGGTTCGCCCCTAGCCTGATGGCGAGCGCAGCCAGACTATCAGGGGCATGTATCCAGACAGTGACCGACCGGTGTTTCGGCCGGAACCATAGTCACAAACTGGGCAAAGCCCTTACGCGTTTGCGGATTGACCCAAAGGCCGGCGCGCAGCGCATAAGCTTCGCCTACATGGCCAATCCATTTGCGACCCGCCCGGTCTTCATGGATGTGTACGCCTAGGCCATAGGCCTGGAAATAGCCGCGATCATCGTCGCCATTCACCCCGTTGAAACGCCATTGGACGCGGGTCATTTCGGCAAAGGCCTTGCTGCTCAATATGGGTCGGCCGCCATTCAGCAGCAATTGCCCCACCCGCGAAAGGTCCTGCATCGAAATGCGCAAGCCACCTTGCGGGCTGAAGGATGATCCGTTCTTCCCGATGCGATAGCGGCTGAGGTCGCAACTGCCATCGCTCGCCGCGAGTATGGGGCAGGGATCAGTGCCGCTGATCGCTGCATCGCGCGCGAGATCGCCATTGGTCCGCAAAAGCGTGACGGCTTGGGCCCGTCGCCCCGGGCTACATCCATCACCCCAATTGAAACAGGCATCGAGCCGCAAGGGTGTGAGAACCTTCTTTGCCACCAACCGGTCGAACCTCTCCCGCGTTGCAGCTTCGATGGTCGCCGCAATGACTGGAGAGTTGAGGTTGGCGTAGCTGAAATAATCGCCCGGCTCGTGCCCCGGAAACCAGACCGCCGGGTTGGAGATCACTGTTTGCAGGCTGCCATCCAGTGGCAGCAAATAGTCGATCGAATCCCTGATACCCGACGTGTGGCTCAAAAGGTGCCGCAGCGTCACTGGACGGTCAGGGAAGGCGGGGTTGCGCACTGCAAAACCGAGATAGTCGCCAATATCCTTATCGAGATCGATCCGACCTTCATCAACAAGCCGCATCACTGCAATGGCAGTGACCAGTTTGGAGATGGAGGCGACCCGCACCGGATCATCGGCGGCCACCTTTCGGCCCACTACCCCAGCTTCGCCGGAAGCTTGCTTGGACAAAATCGCGGTCGAGGAAAAATCGACCCGCACGCGTGCCGGCTCAGGCAAGCCAACCTGCGCCGGTGCAGCGCTGGCAGCACCCGCAATTGCGAGCGCCAGCGTTGCGCCGCGAGCAGCGGTTATTCGTCGCCCCGGCATTCGCCCTCATGCGTGCCAGTCATGCTGCCCTTAAGCTTGATTTTGCCAGCCATTGGCACCTGCACTTCCAAATCGGTATCGAAATTGAAATCGGCATCACCCAATGTGCCATCAAGCTTCATCTTGGCCTTGCCTAGATCGCCCATGCCGCAACTCAGCGCCATATCAACCCGATTTCCGGCAATGTCGAAATGGGTGTAGCTGCAATCTTCCGCGCCCTCGCCGCCAAAAAAGTCCGGACCGGGCTTCGCTGCATCGGCTTCGCTGAGGCAGGAAAGGCCGGATGCGCCTTTCGCAAGCTGTGCTTTGATGCTGGCCTTTTCCTCATCGCCCAGACGGGGCACATCGATTTCGGTAAAGGCAAAGTTCATGCGCCAGCGGCCCGGCTGCATGGCGAGATAGCCATCTCGCCGCATTTCTTCGGCGCGCTCCTGCCGTGAAACGCTGCCATCGCCGTTGGTATCTGCACTGTCGCTGCAACCGGAAACTGTGATCAACAGCACCATTGCTGAAAGGGATACTGCTTTCATCGTCATGCCGGGCATTCACCAATCCGTTTGCCTTCGATGCGGCCCTTCATCTTCATTTCACCCATGGGCGTTCCGCTTGTCTTCTGCTCCATGTTCATCACATAGCTTTCACCTTCGAAGCTGCCGTCCATCTTGCTGGCTACCGTGATGCCGCCTTCCGGTTTGCAAGTCATGGCGACGGTCATCTTGTTGCCGGAACGGTTGAGCTGTTCAAAGCTGCAATTGCTGTTTTCGTCACCGCCAAAGAAATCCGCGCCAGGCTTTTCGGCCTGTTCCTTGGTCAGGCAGGATTTGACGCTCATTTCGGTCATCGCCTTGGTCATTTGCGCCTTGGCTGCTTCGGGCAAACCGGGTGCCTCGATGCTGTCGAACTTGATCTTCACTTCCCAAAGCCCCGGCTTCATCGCAACCGCGCCGCCTTGTGAAAGTTCCTTCTGCGCCTCTTCGTTGCTGACTTTTCCGTCGCCATCGGCATCAGCGCCTTTATCTGAACAGGCCGATAGCGCCAGCATTGCACACGCGGCGCTGCCAATTAAAAGCTTCCTCATCTGCAAACCCTCCAATGCAATCCCATCTGGCCTGTTTGTCGCGAAACCAGAACCATGGCAACCGTTTTGCGCACCATGCGGTTCGTTCATGACAAGGACAGATCAGCCCGCTAAGGAGGCGGCATCCGAATTTTGGGGAGTTTTGCCCGCGATGAAGCGTTTTGTTGTTTTTCTGATGGTTGCACTGTTTGGGGCAGGGTTTGCCCACGCCCAATCGGAATCGCCTGCAGCCCCTGCATCACCAGTTGTCGACGAGGCGGAAAACACATTGCACCTCGATCTGTCTTCGGGTGGCCGCGTGACAATCAAGCTCTATCCACAAATTGCCCCAGCCCATGTCGAGCGCATCAAGACGCTGACCCGTCAGGGCTTTTACAACGGCATCATCTTCCATCGCGTGATCGATGGCTTCATGGCGCAGACCGGCGATCCGACCGGCACTGGCACCGGCGGATCGCAACTTCCCGATCTTAAGGCTGAATTCAGCGCCGCACCGCATCTGCGCGGCACCGTTTCCATGGCGCGGGCGCAATCTGAAGACAGCGCAAACAGCCAGTTTTTCATTTGCTTCCAGCCGCGTTTCTCGCTCGATAACAAATATACGGTATTCGGGCGCGTGACTTCGGGCATGCAATTTGTCGACGCCATCCAGCGCGGTGAGCCACCAGCAACCCCCGACAAGATCATCCAGGCGTCGATTGCGGCGGACAATGTGCCTCCGCCGGATTTCACAGCGCTTGCGAAGCCTGCCGCACCGGCAGAGGCGCCGGTGACGCTCGATGATCTGAGCAAGCCGCTCAACTAATCTTGGCAAAAGGATAGGCGCGGAAAAATGCGCGTCGACCTGTTCGATTTCGACCTTCCGCAAGAGCGTATCGCGCTGCGCCCGGTTTCACCGCGCGATGCCGCGCGCATGCTGTGCGTTTCAGGAGATGGTCGGATGGAGGACGCACATGTCCTTGACCTGCCGCAGCGTTTACGCGCCGGCGACTGCCTTGTCTTCAACGATACGCGGGTGATTCCTGCTCAACTCGAAGGGCGGCGCGGTGAGGCGAAGATTGGAGCGACGCTGCACAAACGGATCGACCTGCGCCGCTGGCAGGCTTTCATCCGCAACGCCAAAAGGTTGAAGGTCGGCGACGAGATAATATTCGGCGGCGGCGTAACGGTCACCGCCGAAGAACGGCTCGCCGATGGCAGTTTCGTTCTGTTTTTCCATGGCGAAGAAGCGGTCGAAATTCTTCTCGACCGTGCGGGAACAATGCCCTTGCCGCCCTACATCGCAAGCAAGCGCGGGATCGATGAGGCGGACAAAAGCGATTACCAGACAATGTTCGCGCAAAAGGATGGTGCGGTCGCTGCTCCTACGGCGTCGCTGCATTTCACGCCGCGATTGATGGATGCGCTGGCGGCGGCGGGGATTGGTCACGAAACATTGACCCTACACGTTGGGGCGGGAACGTTCCTGCCGGTAAAGGCCGAAGATACCGACGCGCACCAGATGCACAGCGAATGGGGCCGGATCGACGCGGCCACGGCAGAACGATTGAATGCAGTGCGTGCAAAGGGCGGACGTATCATCGCCGTTGGCACGACCGTGCTACGCCTTCTCGAAAGCGCAGCCAGCGACGATAAGGTCATCCGCCCGTTCGAGGGCGATACCGCAATCTTCATCACACCGGGCTATCGCTTCAAGGCGATCGACGGGCTGATGACCAACTTTCACCTGCCGAAATCGACCCTGTTCATGCTGGTCAGCGCGCTGATGGGGCTTGATGTGATGCGCGCGGCATATGCGCACGCCATCGCGCAGGAATATCGTTTCTACAGCTATGGGGATAGCAGCCTGCTGATCCCCTGAAGGATCAATGCCCCTTCAACTCGTCCCCGGTGAGGCGAACGACGTGGAGCACGTTGGTCGAACCCGGTGTGCCGAAAGGAACACCTGCCATCATGATCAGCCGCGCACCCGCGCTGCCGAGATGGTAACGCAGCGCCATGCGCTTGCCCTTGGCAACCATCTCTTCGAAGCTGCCGATGTCCTTGGTCCGCACGGCAAAGGCACCCCATAACAGGCCCAGCCGGCGTGCAGTTTGTTGGCTGGCGGTAAGCACCAAGACCGGCACGGCGGGTCGCTCACGCGAAATGCGACGCGCGGTCGAGCCGGAGGAAGTGAAGCACACAATCGCGCTGGTTTCGACCGTATCGGCAATGCGCCCGCTCGCCTCTGCCAGCGCGTCAGCCGTGGTGGCATCGGCGGGGGTTTCGGTGAAGTGGATGCGTTTGAAGAAATCAGGATCGCTTTCAACCTGCTGGGCGATACGATCCATGATCGAAACGGCTTCGATCGGCCAGGCGCCAGCCGCCGTTTCGGCAGACAACATGACGGCATCTGCGCCATCGTAAATTGCGGTCGCAACGTCCGATACTTCGGCGCGCGTTGGGGTTGGCGCGACGATCATCGATTCGAGCATCTGCGTTGCGACGACCACGGGCTTGCCCATCTGGCGCGCTGTCGAGACGATTTTTTTCTGAAGCGGCGGTACCTGTTCGGGCGGCAGTTCGACGCCCAAATCGCCACGTGCGACCATCACCCCGTCGGCGAGTTCGAGGATTTCTTCCAGCCGGTGGATAGCCGCCGGCTTTTCGATCTTGGCGAGCAGGGCCGCCTTTCCACCGATCAGCTTCTTGCCTTCGGCCACGTCTTCGGGGCGCTGCACGAACGACATGGCGACCCAATCGACTCCCTGTTCGAGAGCGAAAGCGAGGTCCGAGCGATCCTTGTCGGTCAGCGCAGCAATCGGAACCACGACGTCGGGTACATTGAGGCCCTTGCGGTCTGAAAGCATGCCGCCCACCTCGACGCTGGTATCGATATGGTCGGGGCTGATGTCGGTCACCCGCAGCACCACCTTGCCATCGTCGAGCAACAGGCGGGTACCGATTTCGAGCGCGGCAAAGATTTCGGGATGCGGCAGGTGCACGCGCGTCGCATCACCTGCCTTCTTGCTGGTATCGAGCCGGAACGCATCTGCGGTTTTCAGCTCCACCTTGCCACCCGCAAAGGTGCCTACGCGCAGTTTTGGGCCCTGCAGGTCGACAAGGATCGTCGTCGGGCGGTTATAGGATTTTTCGAGCGCACGGATATTCGCGATCAGCTTCGCTTTTTCGGCCTGTTCGCCATGGCTCATGTTGACGCGAAACGCATCCGCCCCTGCACGGAACAGCTTTTCGATCATTTCCGGCGTGTCGCTCGCGGGACCCAATGTCGCGAGGATACGGACCTTGCGCATGCGCGGCTTGTGATATTGCATCTGGGAAGGCTCTTTCGCGCTCTGGATTTTGTCTCTCGTGCCTCCCATAACGGTCTGGAGCGTTAAGGCAAAGGGAGCATAGCTATGCAGACAGACAAGCAAATCAGCGATGTTGCGGCGGCGGCGGCATTCCGGCGGCTAGTGGCGCATCTGCAACACCGCCATGATGCCGAGAATATCGACCTAATGGGGCTCGCCGGTTTTTGCCGTAACTGCCTTGCCGATTGGGTGATGGAGGCGCAGCCGGAGCTTTCGAAGGAAGAGGCGCGCACCTTGATCCACGGCATGCCGCCTGCCGAATGGAAGGCAAAGTACCAATCGGAAGCCACCCCTGAACAGCTTGCGCGGATGCAGGAAAGCATGGCCAAGAATGCACCGAGCCATTAAGCGAGGCGCTTCCTGATTCGGGCATAAAGCGCCCTACAACCAACCGGAGAATATCATGTCCGAAGGCAATATCGCCGCTGACCAGTTGCGCCTTTTCATCGAACGCATCGAGCGTCTCGAGGAAGAGAAAAAGGGCATCGCCGACGATATTCGCGACGTTTACAGCGAAGCGAAAAGCCAGGGCTATGATACCAAAATCATGCGCCAGATCGTTCGCCTGCGCAAAATGGAAACCCATGACCGGCAGGAAATGGAAGCAATTTTGGAGACTTACAAGGCAGCGCTCGGTCTGGCATAAAGGCGGCTCCAAGGAAGGAGTCTCCCATGCTGATGACCACTACTGCCACCATCGAAGGCCGCCCCGTTGCCCAATATCTGGGCGTCGTAACCGGCGAAGTCATTATCGGTGCCAACATCTTCAAGGATCTGTTTGCCAGCGTTCGCGATATCGTTGGCGGACGTTCGGGGGCTTATGAAAATTCGCTGCGCGATGCCCGTGAAACCGCGCTCAAGGAACTGGCGGATGAAGCCCGCGCGTTAGGTGCAGACGGCGTGATCGGCATCGACCTAGATTATGAAGTGCTTGGTGCACAAGGTTCGATGCTGATGGTCAGCGCCAGTGGAACTGCAGTCAAACTCGGGTAATCCACATGGCTTGCCGAAGGCGCGTTTCCTGATGTAAGGGCGCGCCTTCACATCACCTTCAGCCAACAAAGAAGAGAGCCATGGCAGGCCATAGCAAATTCAAGAACATCATGCACCGCAAGGGCGCGCAGGATAAGAAGCGCTCCGCGATGTTTTCCAAGCTCAGCCGCGAAATCACCGTCGCAGCGAAAATGGGCATGCCCGATCCGGACATGAACCCGCGGCTGCGCCTCGCGGTCAACAACGCCAGGGCGCAGTCGATGCCCAAGGACAATATCCAGCGCGCGATCGACAAGGCGAGCGGCGGCGATGCGGAGAATTACGAAGAAGTGCGCTATGAGGGCTATGGCCCCGGCGGCGTTGCCGTTATCGTTGAGGCGCTGACTGACAACCGCAACCGCACCGCAACCAATGTGCGCACCGCATTCAGCAAGAATGGCGGCAACCTTGGCGCATCGGGTGCGGTGAGCCACGGCTTCGATCGCATGGGCCTGATTACCTATCCGGCCAGCGTGGGCGATGCCGACACCGTGTTCGAAGCTGCATTAGAGGCGGGCGCCGAAGATGTTGAAAGCGGTGAAGAAGAGCACAGCATCTGGACTGCGATGGATGCGCTGCACGAAGTGTCCAAGGCACTCGAAGCTTCGCTCGGCGCAGCAGACAGCGCAAAGCTCGCCTGGCGCCCGCAGACGCTGGTCGAGGTGGACGAAGCCAATGCCGCAAC
>JALREL010000174.1 GCA_023262005.1 Sphingorhabdus sp.
TGTTTTGCGGCGCCGGCTGGCGCAGTGCCCTGGCCACCAAGACCCTGATGGACATGGGCATGCGCAATGTGGCCCACATCGATGGTGGCTTTGCCGCCTGGAAGAAAGCCGAGGCGCCCATGGTCACGCTCGAGCAGCACAAGGCCGAGAGCGCCGCGCGCAAGGGCCGTTGAGCTTGGCCGACAAGGCCTGCCCCTGCGGGCGTCTGGACGCCCGAGGCCGCGCACGGGCGTATGCCGCCTGTTGCGGCCTGGCCCACACAGGCGAGCAGCCGGCACCCGATGCCGAAACCTTGCTGCGCTCGCGTTACAGCGCTTTTGTGCTGGGCGATGTGCCCTACCTGCTGCGCAGCTGGCACAGCAGCACCCGCCCGGCCACGCTCGATCTGGACGCCGGGACCAAATGGCTGGGGCTGGAGATCAAACAGCACCGCAGCACCAGCGAAGACCGTGCCGAAGTCGAGTTTGTGGCGCGCTTTCGCGTGGCCGGGCGCGCGGTGCGCCAGCTCGAGCGCAGCCGCTTTGTGCGCGAGGCTGGGCACTGGTTTTATGTGGACGGCGATGGAATATCGCTACATGCCGCCCGCGGCCGAGTTCATCCGCCAGGTGCATGACGGCCGCACCGGCAAGCTGCAGATGCTTTCGATCCGTGAGCATCGCTTCCCCTTCCTGCCCAAGGTTGGCGACTGGAACCGCTTTTCGGAAAACACTGGCGGTACGATGGTCGAGAAATGCTGCCACTTCTTTGATCTGATGCGGTTGATTACCCAATCCGAAGCCGTCCGCGTCTATTGCTCAGGCGCCATGGATGTGAACCATCTTGATGAAAGCTATGACGGCCGCCGTCCGGATATCATCGACAACAGCTACACCACGGTCGATTTTGCCAATGGCGTGCGCGCCATGCTTGACCTTTCGATGTTTGCTGATGGCGCCGAGAACCAGGAAGAAATCACGGCCGTGGGTGACAAGGCCCGGCTCGACTGCCTGATCCCTGAAGGCAGCCTTGTCTATTCGCCGCGCGTCGGTTTCCGCCAGCCCAAGGCTGTCGAGCGCAGCCATGTCGCTGTGGACGAAACCGTGCTCAAGGCGGGGAGCCATCATGGCTCAACCTATTATGAGCACCAGAAATTCTTTGCTGCTGTGTGCGGCGAGGGCCCAGTAGAAGTGACAGCACAGGACGGACTGATGGCTGTTGCCATCGGGACCGCCGCCGAAATCAGTGCGCGCGAAAAGCGCGTCGTAGAGATGAGTGAATTGGGATTTTAACGCCCGGGGACAGGGCGAAGTAGGAGGACTAGTCATGAAGAAATATTTGCTGGCAGGAAGTGCGCTCGCGCTGATCGCAACATCAGCCCCTGCATTTGCACAGGACGCTGCAGATGAAGGCGGCGTTGGTGCAGAAATCATCGTCACCGCGCAGAAGCGCGAGGAAAATCTGCAGGATGTGCCACTTGCGGTATCGGTAATCGGCGGCGAAGCGATCGCGAACAGCGGCGCAGTAACGCTCGAAAATGCCCAATATCTGGTTCCCAGTCTTAACTTCCGCAAATCGGGAACGACTTTGAACCAAGCGCTCTTCCTGCGCGGCGTTGGCACAATCAACTTCTCGATCGCAGCCGAACCTTCGGTCGCCGCGGTTCTCGATGGCGTGGTACTGAGCCGCGCCGGCGAAGGTTTCACCGATCTTGCCGATGTCGAGCGTATTGAAGTGCTGCGTGGTCCGCAGGGTACATTGTTTGGCAAAAACGCCTCGGCAGGCGTTGTTTCAATCGTGACCAAGCGGCCATCCGACTCCCTTGAGGGCTCGGTCGAAGCCTCATACTTCACCAAAGAAGAATATCGCGGTCGGGCAACGATCAACCTGCCGTTAGGCGAAAACATCCGTTCGCGCTTCACTGGTTATTACAGCGAATATGATGGTAACATCCGGAATATTACGCTGGATCGCAAGGTGAACGGCTACAAGCACTACGGCTTCCGTGGCGCAATCGAGGCCGATCTCGGCGACACCGTAACGCTGCTGTTGCGGGGTGATTGGCGCAAGGCCAAGGATGATTGCTGCGCGGAAATCATCGGCACCACGCCGACCAATGCCGCAGCTACGGCTCTGGCCGCTACCGGCATCGACGGCGATCGCACTCGCCGTATCGCACAGAATCTCGTGACGGCAACGAACGAGGAAAGCTGGGGCATCTCGTTGCAAGCTGATATCGAGCTCGGCGAGCATGTACTTACCTCGATCACCAGCTATCGCGGCTGGGACAACCAGGAAATTCGCGATGGCGACTGGCTAGACAGGCCTTATGTCGGGTTGAATCAGTTGCATGACGATGGCCCGCAAACCTCAAACACCTTCTCGCAGGAACTGCGCATCGCGTCGCCAACCGGCAATTTCCTCGAATATGTGCTTGGTGCCTATTACTCCAAGGCGGACTCGGATCGTACCTTTGCGCGTTCGGTAATCACCTGCTCGGCATCGACCCTTCCGGCAGTAGCACCGGGCCTGACGCCTTGTTCGACTGCCCCCGGCGTTTCGACCATTACAACGCCTTACGGCATCGCTGACTTCGGATCGGTGTTCAAGAATTTCGCCGTTTTCGGACAAGCGACATTGAATCTGTCCGACGACATCCGTTTCATCGGCGGACTGCGCTGGACGCAGGACAAGCTCAACATCTACCACATTCGCCGCACCACACTTGCTGGCCCGGGCGTTGGCGGCAGCTTTGACTCAGGCGTCTACAACAACGGCGCCCTTGTTCCGCCTCCCGGCACAGGTTTCCTGGCTGGCGCGCCAAACGGGATTCCATTCACGGCCAATACCAAGAACGACAATGTATCGGGCAAGGCCGCAGTGCAGGTTGACCTGTCAGACAACAATATGGCCTATTTGAGCTACACACGTGGCTATAAGGGCCCGGCCTACAATGTGTTCTACAACATGGCGACGGTGCACACCAACGTCATCGAACCTGAAACCGTCAATGCGTTCGAAGCGGGCTTGAAGAATACCTTCCTTGATGGCGCTTTAATCGTCAATCTGGCTGCCTATTACGCCAAGTATAAGAACTATCAGGCAAACAGCCCGGACTTCGTCAACGGCGTTCGCACCACCCGACTGATCAACGCCGGTACCGTTTCGACACAGGGCTTTGAACTCGAACTGGTTGCAAATCCTGCGAGCAATTTTTCTGTCAACGCCGGTCTTGCTTATAACAAGGCGCGGGTTGAGGAATTCAAGCTGCCCCCGGGTGCCGATGCATCGCAGCTGATCCCCAAGGGAACTCCGCTGGCTAATGCACCTGAATGGAAGTTCGCTACCGGCTTTGATTGGAACATCGAAACAGGCGGATTTGCCAATATCGAAGTCAATGGACAGCTGTCGATGCAATCTGACCAAATCTATGAATTGTCGCCGAGTGCAGCAGTTCGCCGCGGTTCGACTGTTGACGGATATGCCATAGTGGACCTGTCCGCCGCACTGGTGGATCCGAACGATGGCTGGCGTGTCGCTTTCCAGGTTAAGAACCTGTTCGACACGAGCTTTGCCTCATCGATCGTATCGGGCGGCCCTGGCGGCTCGTTCCGTTACATCATTCCGCGCGAAGCGGATCGTTACTTCGGCATAACTGCGCGCATCAATTTCGGCGCGAACTGAGGCCGATAGGGTCGCAACCAATCAAATGGGCCGGGCAGCAATTCCCGGCCCATATCGCTTTCAGGCCTGAAAAATAGCTGTAAACAGGCAGGCACATTCGGGGAGGCGTGGGCATGAAAGTCATTACACCGCAATTG
This sequence comes from Sphingorhabdus sp., assembly GCA_023262005.1. Classification (GTDB taxonomy): domain Bacteria; phylum Pseudomonadota; class Alphaproteobacteria; order Sphingomonadales; family Sphingomonadaceae; genus Sphingorhabdus_B; species Sphingorhabdus_B buctiana. The sequence goes on from JALREL010000174.1 coordinate 3,798, forward strand.
CGCTGGACGCTTTTCGGGCTGCTGTGCGTCGCCGGCATTTTCAACGCGATGGACCGGCCCGTCATCGCGATATTGAAGCCAGATATGTCCGCCGATTTTGGCTGGACCGATGAGGATTTCGGCAACCTCGCCTTTGTCACCCAAATGGCTGCGGCATTCTCCTTCCTGTTCACGGGTTGGCTGGTCGACAGGCTTGGGGTCTGGCGCTCGATGATCGCGGGTGTATCGACATGGAGCCTTGCGGCGATGGCACATGGCTGGGCGGTCGCTGCGTGGCAGGTGGTTGGCGCACGTATCGGGCTCGGCGCGACCGAAGCGGTGCAGACACCACTGACGATCAAGACCGTCGCAACGCTTTTCCCGCCTGATAAGCGCAGTTTTGCCTTTGGGGTGGGGACGGCGATTGCCGGACTGGGCACGATCAGCATGCCCTTTTTCATTCCGATCCTTGCAGCCGAAATGGGCTGGCGTGGCGCGCTGGTTTTTGGCGGGGTGGCGGGTTTTGTGACGCTCGCGCTGTGGCTGTGGTTCGCCCGCGGCATCAGCTTTGATGATGGCGCAGAAGACGGGCAGCGCGATTTTTCCGACGATGGCGCGCCCTATGGACCAATTCTGAAGGAACGCCGCACCTGGGCAATCGTGATCGCCAAGGCCATCTCTGACTCGACCTGGTGGCTGATGGGATTCTGGCTGGCCGATTTCTATCGCAAAACCTTCAACCTCTCCACGCAAGAACTTGCCGTACCATTGGCAATCGCCTTTCTCGGCTCGGGCGCGGGTGCGTTGTTTGCCGGCTGGATTTCAACCCGGCTGCTCGAAAGCGGTTGGAGCGTGAACCGTGTGCGCAAAACAGTGATGCTGGTCTCTGCACTGATCGTCACGCCCCTGCCCTTCGTATTGCAGCTCAACAGCTTCTGGCCGGTGGCAGTCATGATGGGCGTGGTTATGGCTGGGCATCAGGGTTTCTCCCTGTCGATCTTCTCGACGATCACCGATGTCGTGCCGCGCACCAAGGTGGGGCGGGTGACCGCCTTTGGTGCTTTCATGGGGAATATCGGCGGCGCGCTTATCCAGCCGGTTACAGGGGCCATTTTGACAGCCGGTCTGGGCTTCATGCCGCTGTTCATTTTCGCTGCAATGTCTTACCTGCTCGCTCTCGCTTGGCTGCATTTGCTGTTGCCCGAGATTAAACGACACTGATTGCGGATCGCGATGACCGAACCTTCCTCGATCGACCTTGATACGGCACCCAAAGCGCGGCCCGCTTGGGAAGCCATACCTTATGGTGGTGATCTTTTCGGCGAGATGCACCTTGCCGAACATCACGCGCAGGCGAATGCAGAGCGTGAAAAGGACAGCCTTTTTCCCGGCCTCGCTATCTGCGGCGTCGCCTCCGCAGCGGCGGCATGGCTGTCGGAACATTATCATTTCCCGATCATCTTGCTGGGTCTGCTGGTCGGCCTATCGCTGAGCTTTATCGCGCGTGACACACGCACCCACAAAGGCCTCGACTTTGCCTCGCGCACTTGCCTGCGCTGGGGCATCGTCATCCTCGGCCTGCAAGTGACCTTCATGCAGATCGGGGCCTTGGGGGCTGTGCCGTTTCTGGCGTTGGCGGTCGTTATGGGGCTGACGCTGTTCGCAGGAATTGCCGCGGCCCGAGTGGCAGGGCAATCAAGCTATGCCGGTCTGCTGGCGGGCGGGGCGACCGCTATTTGCGGGGCCAGCGCGGCCCTCGCGCTCTATGGCGTGATAGGCAAGGACCGGCTGTCGCAGGCGCAGTTCGCCTTGACGCTGGTCGGCATTTCGATTGCCAGTGCGTTGGCCATGTCGGTTTATCCGATCCTTGCAGGCTATTTCGCATTGAGCGACCAACAAGCCGGCTTCTTGATCGGGGCATCGATCCACGATGTCGCGCAAGCGATTGGCGGCGGCTATGCCTATTCCGATGAGGCGGGAAGCTATGCGACCATCGTCAAGCTTGCCCGTGTCGCGCTTCTGGCACCAGTTGTCGCACTGGTGACCCTCGCCATCGGCTCTGCTGGTGCCAAACCCGGGCAAGCCAAGTGGCGGCGTCTGGCACTGCCCTGGTTCATCACCGCCTTCCTTGCGACCGTTGCCCTGAACTCGCTCGTCCAAATGCCCCCCTTGGTTGCCGACTATGCATTGTCAGCCTCAAAGGGCCTGCTCCTGCTGGCGGTCACAGCTACTGCAATGCGCAGCCGGATGGACCTGTTGCTCGACATGGGGTGGCGGGCAACCTTGCCGGTGTTGAGCGCAACGATCGTCAGCTTCCTGTGTGCCCTGTTCTTTGTGCTGATGTTCCTCTGAAGTTGACTAACCCGGCAAAGCCTTTCACCTCTCAACTACGTCCTCAACAGCGATAGGTTCATCCATGTCCGGCATCATCCTGCACCAATATGACAGCTCCCCCTTTTCGGAGAAGGTGCGTGTGTGCCTAGGCATCAAGGGATTGGAATGGCAAGCCTGCGACCAGCCGGTAATCATGCCCAAACCGGATTTGACGCCGCTGACTGGGGGGTATCGCCGAATCCCCGTACTGCAGATCGGGGCAGATATTTACTGCGACAGCGCGTTGATCGTTCGCGAGATTGATCGTCGCTTTCCCGAAATTTCGCTTTTCCCCACGGGCAATCGCGGCATGGCCAATGTCACCGAGTTGTGGGCGGACCGAACGCTTTTCCAATCGGCTGTAATGGCAATTTTCGGAACGCTGGGCGAGAATGTCGATCCGGCATTCATCAAGGACCGGGAGGCTTTGAGCGGACAGCCGTTCAACGTGCAGGCGATGAAAGCGCTCGTCCCCTTCGCGATAACGCAGATCAAGGCGCAGGCCGCTCTGCTGGCCGAGCAACTCGCCAATGGGCAACCCTTCCTCGAAGGCGACAAGCCCGGCCTCGCCGATGCCGCCGCTTATTATAATTTCTGGTTTATCCGCACGTTTTGCCCCGGGCTAGTCGACCGGTTCGACGACCTGCCCCAGCTTGACGCCTGGTATGATCGGGTGAAGGCGATTGGCCATGGTAAGCGATCGGAAACCAGCGCCGCCGATGCGCTGACCGTCGCCAAAGCGAGCACCCCGGCGGCGACCAGCATCCTGCCTTCGGACAGCGCCTTGGGCGGCAAGAAAGTTGCCGTCGCCGCCGCCGATTATGGGCGCGATCCGATTATCGGGATATTGGCGGGTTCTACCCACACATCGCTTACAATCGAACGCGAAGATGCATCACTGGGCACCATCAAGGTGCATGTTCCGCGATTAGGCTATTCACTCGCTTCCGTTTGACGGCGGGCCGCTGCGCACCTTGTTCGGTTTTCTCCAAGGCTGCCAGAAGGTGCTGCAGGCCGGTGCCGCGATAAACATTCGGAGGAAGGTTGTCGAACTCTGCACCAGCCGCCGGGGTAGTAGTCTGGCGACTGGTGCAGATTGGAAATGCAATCCCCGGGCAGATAAACCAACAGGAACAGTACTGTCGGGTAACTGGATATCGCATTTCCGCCAGCATCTAATGGCAACATTCCAGCGAGCGACCAGTTTCATGCCGCATTCAATCGATTGCAGCTAGATATAGTAGCTGCCGATAATCAACTACCCATATGTGCTACTGAGCACAGGGATTCGGGTTAATACCGTTAAGCGATGTTACGCAGTTAAAATGGGATCCGCCGACAAAAGGCTGCAACTGGATTCGGAAAGGTTAAAGCTCTGCGTCGGCGCTGCAGGGCAGACATGCGCGCCGACGCAGAGTGTGGAAACGAGATGTTATCCGCATGGCATGACGCAAGGACCAGTTGCGGCACCCATTTGAAGCGGCTCGCTTCGATAAGTCGGTTTTAGGCGATGAACACCAGCCAAAGGAGTGTTACACCGTTTTACCAGTCGGCATCACAAGATGTTGTGGCGTTAAGGGATGCCGCCCCATATTTTGTGGAATCAGCAGCAATTGGTTAACAACAATTAACCAAAGTATCGTGAGCAAATTGCCCATTTCACGGTGCTCAAGCGATAACGCCGCGATCCTGCAGCAATTCTATCACCAGTTTCCGAGTGTTGATCGAATTGATTGTGCCTTGCAGCAACTCATCCGGGGTCGCTCCACGCATTTTGCGCAACGCAACATAAGCGGCCCAATGGCGTTTACTGGCAGGTATGTCGTTGAAGTAAGCTGCGATCAGCGCTTCACTTAGCTGTACCGCCGGATCTGTTTCTCCAGCCGCTCCGCTTGGCGCCGCGCCGATCGAAACCAAAATGTCCTTGCGATCATGGCGTAGGGCAAGAGTCACCACCGAAAGCCGCAAGGTGCTATCGCCAGGCTCCATCGTGGCAAAAGCTCTCTCTATAAAGCGCTCTGCATCGGTATAGCCGCAGTCCTCAATATAGCTGGCCAGACCCATAAGAATTCCCTGGCCATAACCATTCAACTGGAGAGTGCGGGCTGCATAAGAGTTGCCCACTTCGCATTGCTGCTGGACATATTTCAGCAGCGCCATCGCATAATATCCAGTCGCCTCCGAAGGATCGGTCTCGATGGCCTGCTGTGCAAGATTTTCCCCTTTGATCAATGCCTGCCCACGTTCGGTCGGGGAGCTCGAGGTTATAGTCGCCAAGGCCTGTACGGAAAGGCGTACTGCTTCAAGCCGGCGTTGCTTCAACGGCTCGCTGATGCATTGCCGCACTTCATCCGATTGGGGGAAGGTTTTTCCAGACAGCGTGCGGAAGGCTCCTAACAGGCAGCTATAATCATCGAGCTTGCGACCTTCGGCCTTTTCAAATTCACGCCGACCAATGACGCCCAAGGGCCCAGCCATTTTCGAAAGTGCCAAGGCCAGTTGATCGCGCACGTCCTTTGTTTCGTCGATCGGGAAATTGCGCGACCAGATAGTCAGTTCTTCGGTTTCATCGGTGACCAAAATCTGCAGCGTGCGGCTGTTATTCCGGTTCTGGCTCAGCGCTGCAGAAACGGTATAACTACCCATGACCGCTTCTTCATGGTGATCGCCATGAACTTCTAGCGTGTTGAACGCCCACGACCTCGACAAGCCATCGATCATCGCATGCCGGATTTCCATGGCGAGGTCGATTGATTGGGAGTCGCTGGGGGCTTCAACCTTGGCAACCAGCAAGGTCGGCGCCTCGTCGCGCGCTCTTCCGGCCAGTTCCGGTTTCCACATCGTTACATAGAGCAAAACCGCGGTTGCGGCGATGCCCACAAGGACGGCAAGGAGCAACAACCAAAGGCCGCGCCCTGATCCGCTGGTTTCCGCAGACGTTGATGGTGCGGCGTTTGAAGCCTCCCTCGCAACAGGAATAACATTGTCCTCAGGATAGGTCGGTGGCACTGAACGCGGAGCGACAGCGGCTGAGCCATCCGCATGCTGGAACGAAGGCGCCAGCCGGCGCCGCGCGTCGCGCACGACGATATCCGGATATGCGATGGAAAATTTTGCCAGCCTTACCCGATAGCTTCCGGGCAGGATGTAGATGCACATTTCATTGCGCGGTTCGTAGCGGGCATAGAATGAACCAAGAAAGTTGCGCAGGCGCATGACCTGGACCCGGGGGTAGCTATCGGCCTGTGCGTCGAAATCTGGATCGCGCCCCAGCCCCTCAACTGCAACCGTATAGCTTTTCAGCGCCTCGCCTTCGCCGCGCAACGTTGCGCCGACCAGGTAGGCGAGCAGTTGGGACAGCTTTGGCGATTTCCGGAATGTCTCGCTTGCGAGCAAATATTCCATTTCCTCGCGCAACGCGGTGTCGAAACTGCGTTCGCTTGCGTCAGGGACCACGATCAGTGTCCCGTCCATGTGCGCGTCAGGTTCCAAGACCATAAGGACACGCGTTCAATCGCGCGTGAATATTTGCCCCCATGACAACGTGCCCCTTTCCCTCTCTCTGCAGAAATGGCCGTAACGTCAGTTATACGTGTATTTACAGGTGTAACATTCCCCATACAACAGTAATTTATGGAAAATCGATTGCGTGAACCAACCGACTGTTTGCAATCAGAGATTAGGTCCGTGAATGCAGGATACCCCGTTACATGAAGTTTTAACGGGGTGTTGCGATACTGGTAACATGACGATGCGGGCGCGGTTCCACCTGAATGTGTATCGTACGTTCCAGGCAAAAGTTTTTCTCCCGAGTGGCACGAAAAGCCCGGTGCCGCCTGACGGCGGCAACCGGGACTTTTGGCTCCAATTGTCCAAACCCGGTAAGTTTGGTTGCGACCCGAGGTGCTGTCATTTTTTCCCCGAGATGGGGTCAATTAGCGAGTAACCGCCGCCCAAGGCATAGTTATCGCCACCGATGCGGTGGCATATATTTTCATTTTGGCTGCGATAATGGCAGAAATATCAGCAGGCGTGGATTTTCCAGCTGGTTTCGAGATACTTCTTCATCAGTTCGCTGGCTTCAGGAGCGAGTTCCAGCATCTTGCGCCGCTTGTCGCTTGGGTCGGTCCAACGCTTGACAAGGCCTGCCTCAACCAGGCTGTTCACATGGCGCAATGCAGTGCTGAGGGGCACTTGCGTTGAAGCGCAGACGCTCGAAGCAGCGACCGGCGTTCCACGGAAACTAGCCTCGGCAAGGTCGAGCAGAATATCCCAGGAAGGCCCGGAAAATACATCCGGATCGAAAAATTTGGCGCGGTTCTGCTGGTGCTTCAACAGCCGCCCGACAAAGGCCTGCAGCTCGGTTGATGACGGCACCGCAGGTTGCTCTTCATCGGCTGCTTCCTCATCATTCGCCGGATTCTTGGCCAGCTCTACAATCTGGAATTTTGTCGCCAACGCCGCCAGATTGGCGGATGCGCGCCGCAAAGCGGCAGCCAGCGTTTCAGCGGAAACCGGCTTTGACAGAAAATCGACCGCGTGCGACCGCATCGCAAGCGTTGCGGCCTCCAGCGTCGGCACGGCCGTCAGTACCAGCGCCACAATCGGGCGCTGCGGCATGAAACGTAGCGACAATTCTTCCAAGAAGGTCAGGCCATCCATCCCCGGCATGTTTAGATCGGTCAGGACAATGCCGATGCTGGGGTCTTCCGCGATAATTTTCAGTGCGCCAAGCGCATCGGACGCCGTTTTGACTTCATAGCCAAGATTAGCCAGCGTCTCGCCGCATTCGTCAAGACATGCAAGGTCGTCTTCCACCAGCAACACGGCATTTGTATAGTCGTTGCCCCGCATAAGTCCCCTGTTGTGAGTGCCCCCTGGCAATCGCAGCGATAGTGAATGTAACTCGTCTGAACGTTTGCTACATTCGTTTACATATATTATTCTCTATCAATCCGTCAAATGGCGGTGGATGACTTTGACACCGGGTAACCATGGATAATTTGGAAAATGGCGGAAGCAAGCTGCACCAGCTTATGCAACCACTTAACATCATTAGGCTAAGCTGCGGCAATATACGTGTTCGCATTGCCAAGGCACTGGATGAGGGTGACGCCGAATATCTTAACGCCAAACTGGATCGAATCGAGGAGCAGGTGACGCGCCTCAATCAACTGTTGCAGGAGCAAAAAACTGAACTTACCGAATAACTGTCAAAAATGAAAAAGTGTGTGGGGGGAGGGAATCATGTATGGCATGATTCATAAAGGTGTTCGCCAGATGGTTATCGACCAACTGGGGGACGAAGCTTGGCAAGCTACCGAGCGAAAGCTGGGTATCGGGCCGACCGAATTGGTCACTGGCATGGTGTACGAAGACTCGCTCACCATCGAAATCATCGCAGAAGCTGCCGCGCGTCTCAATCTCGACATGGAAGACTGTCTCGTCGAATTCGGGCGCTACTGGATCAAATTCGCCGAGCGTGGATCCTTTGGTTCATTCATGGACTTTACCGGGCAGGACTTTCCCAGCTTCATTGCCAATCTTGACCGTATGCACCTCGCCGTGGCGACAGCCATGCCCAAGGCACAGGTGCCTTCCTTCTCGCTGATTAAGAACAGTCCGGGGCGGATGGAAGTCGAGTATCGCTCGGATCGTGCCGGTCTCGAAAAATTCGTGATCGGCCTGTTCCAAGGGTTGCTGGATCGTTTCCAACGGCAGGGAACGGTGAACATTATCGGGGTAACGAACCAGGCAACGATGTTCGAAATCCTGCACGACCATAAGGATTGAGCAGTGGCCGTCACAATCGATAGAGAGCTGCTCGATCACCTGTTCCCGGCCAATCTTTTCCTGGACGAGCATCTCAAATTCTCGTCCATCAGCTCATCCCTGCGCAAACATTTTCCAGACATCGAGGTGGGATCACCACTATTCCATCATTTCGACCTGCCCGGAGGGAATGACTGGGCCTATTTCCACGCGCATGACGACAGGCTCAAGATCGTCCACCTGACATCCAAATGCACCAACTACAAATTGGCGGGGGCGATCGTCCCGCAGGATGGCGGCTATTTCCTGGCGTTGCACCATGTGCCGACCGAAAAGGCATTCAAGGAAAACCGGTTCCAGATCAGCGAGTTTCCGCCTGGTGACCCGCGCGTCCAGGGACTGATGCTGATCAACTTGCAGCGCGCCTTGATCGAGGAATCGCAGGATACCGCGATCGAACTCGCCTACGAGCGCCAGCGCAGTGTCGAATTGCTTGATCGCATCAGCCGCATCGCGGGCTATATGGCGCACGATTTCAACAATTTCCTCTCGATCATAAAGCTGAATTGCGACCGCCTGACGCGTGAGATCGGGCATGATGAGCGTATGGAGCGGCTTGTTTCCATCATCCGTGAAACTGCCGCGCGCGGATCGAGCATTACCAGTTCACTGATGAAGCTGTCGCATCAACGCACCGATACGCTGATGCCGATGGCGATCGACAAGCTGATCGAAGACAATACTGCGTTCCTGCGCACCGTTGTCGGATCGAATGTCACCCTGACGGTCAATCTGGGCGGCGGCGAAGCCCAGTCGGTGATCAGCCATGTGCGATTGCTGAACTGCCTGACCAACCTGCTGATCAACTCGCGCGACGCGATGCCCAATGGCGGCGAAATCACCATCACGACCGAACGGCGGATAGCGGCCCTTGATGGCGGGAAGAATGATCCATCGACGCCCTTGCGCGAGTATCTGGTGGTCGAAGTCGCCGATACCGGAAAAGGGATGACCGAGGCGGTATTGTCGCGGGCATTTGAACCGCTGTTCTCGACAAAGTCGAACGGCACTGGTTTCGGGCTTGCCTCGGCGCTCGAATTCGCGCGCGAAATGGGCGGCGACGCCAGCCTAGAATCCGCACCCGGCAAGGGCGCGCGGGTCTATATGTATTTTCCGACCGTCGGGCAGAATGTTTCCCGCGCCGAAATGTCAGCAGCGAATTTCGACACCGGCATGGGCCATGAAAAGATCCGGATCCTGCTGGTCGAGGATGAGCCCTATGCGCTTGAGGCATTGATGGAGATGCTCGAGGCGGAAGGCTATGAAGTGACGCCTTGCGAAACCGGTGAAGCCGCGTTGCAGGCAAATGAACGCGAACGCTATGACGTGCTGCTTACCGATATCGTGATGCCCGGGCAGCGCGGCACCGAACTGGCACGTCTCGCCTGTGCCCAGCAACCGCAGCTGTCGGTGATATTGATGAGCGGATATGTCCCCGATCCTTCAGATATCAAGCCCGGCTGGCTGTTCATCCGCAAACCGATGGACACAACTGAACTGCTTGGCCTGATCAAAGCTGCAACGCCGATCGCGGCCTGATCGTCAGAATCCGCTGGACATGCTCGCACGGCCCGCGAACAAATGCTGTTGCATCGTCGCGGTTCCAACGCCACGCTGCGCAAAACGGGAGAGGATGAATGAGCCAGGACGTCACCTATGACGTATCGGAAGGCGTTGCGACGCTGACCTTGAACCGCCCTGAGCGGATGAACACCATTTCAGGTCCAATGCTCGACGAATTGACCCGCCTGTTGGTCAAGGCCGGCGAGGATCGCGAGGTCCGCGCTATCGTCCTGACCGGTACGGGGCGTGCATTCTGTGCAGGGCTCGATCTCAATTCGGCGCAGAAAGGGGAAGGCATCGGGTCATCCTCCGCTTCGTTCAGTGCGACGATCGACCTGCGCAATACACCGCCAACGGTGCTGCACGCATTGGACAAACCGGTTATCGCTGCGCTCAACGGTTCTGCCGCCGGCTATGGGATGGATCTCGCCCTTGGTTGCGACATTCGCGTTATGGCAGCCGATGCAAAGCTTGCTGCTGCATTCGTGAAACGCGGGGTGTTACCTGAATCCGGAGGAACATGGTTCCTGCCGCGCATGATCGGATGGGCCAAGGCCGCAGAGATCATCTTTACCGGACGCACGCTATCGGCGGACGACTGCCTGAAGGAAAGACTGGTCAACGAAGTCGTTCCTGCCGACCAGGTCGGCGCCCGCGCCCGTGAACTGGCGCTGGAGATTGCCAGCAACGCGCCCTTGGCTGTGCAAGGCGCCAAACGGTTGATGCGCATGGGGCTTGACGAGACGTTCGACACCCATGTGCAGCATGTTTACCTCCAACTGCTCCCGCTTTTCCAAAGCGCGGACTTCAGGGAGGGGATGGCAAGCTTCCTCGAAAAACGTCAGGCGAATTTCACCGGCAAATAGCGGCTGGAAAAGTTGCTGCTTCACTTTTCGAGGGTTGAGTCAGGGACTGTCTGGTGCGGTCAAGAAGACTCGAACTTCCACGGCCTTTCGGCCACAACGACCTCAACGTTGCGCGTCTACCAATTCCGCCATGACCGCACTCGCCCTGACAGGTAGGAGCGCGCCCCTAGCAAATGGCTATGGGTCGTGCAACCGCAATTGCACGATAATGTCTGCAACCGAAACTGTCGCGATTTGGGGCAAGTGTCGACATCGCTCGAGCTTTTTGCGGGCAGGAGAGGATTTGTCTGCAGATTAACCCTCTTTCGGGATTGCCGACGAGGGTTAACAAATCGTTAAACACGGTCTGTGACTGGATGGATATCAGCCCTGACCGCTGCTGCGATTGCTGCAACCCCTGCCGTTCCTGTACGCGTTCAGGCGGTGGGCACAGCTACGGTCACGATCGTGCGGATGGAGGCTGTCGATCCCGCAAAGAGCGACCAGCGTGCTGAGCGCGGGACGGCGCGGCAAACAGGACGACGCGACGGCGCCCCGCAAATCGACTTTTTCTGAAAACGGGTTAGCCGCCCAACGCCCAACCGACGCTGATGCGCGAAGCGGCCAGCGGGACGTCGCGGCGAAGCTGGCTGAAATCGGCTTTGGCGCCAGGTGCCAATGTGCGGACCGGTGCCTTCATCGTCCAGCTATAGACAGGACGTCCGCTGGCATCTTTCAGCGTCACCAGAAGTTCGGGAACGCGCTGTGTTTGTGCGGTTGGATTGACGATCGAGCCGCTGGCAATGAAATAGGGCGAACCGTCAGCATCGCGACCCAGTTCCAGATTGTCGTGCAGCACGATTTTGAGGTCAGGCTCACCAATCGATGAACCAAAACTGTTGTCGAGCCAGCCATAATACCATGTCGCCGCGCCAAGGCCCGTCACCAGTATCGCAAAGGCGATCGCGGCATAGGTCCACAGCTTTGCAGGATTGCTGCGCGGCCGGAACAGCGGTTCGCGCGCAAACTGGCTGCGCGTCTCTACCGGTTCAGGATCGGCGTAGACCACGGGTTCATGCACCGGCGCTGGTGCAGGCGTGGTGAAACGCTGGGGAAGCTCTGGCGCCTCTTTGGCTGTCACAGCCGGTTCGTCTGCGAAGGATGCGAATCCGGGGGCAGCGTCTGCCTCTGCCGGTACATCTTCCTGCATCGGCTCGGCCGCAGCTGCGACTGAGGGGGCCACCGATGGGCTTTCGTCGGTTTCGTTGGAAACGGCGTCATCTTGCGCCGGCTCCGCTGCTGTGGGTGGGGCCACGATCGAAGGTGCCGGGGGCGCTGGCGGGCTTTCAACGCCATCCTGGAACCAGCTATGCCGGCAATTCGCGCAGCGCACCTGCCTGCCATTTGCACCAATGGCGCTGTCGGGAACGACATATCGGGTCCGACATTCCGGGCAGATCAGCAGCATGGTCTAGTCATAGACACCAGCGATTCGCCGATGCAAGCATATCTGGCGATTATGCTGTGGACGGAGCGCGTTTTATCGCCATCGACGGGCATCCTGCCGTGCAACAAGCCTTTGCGAAGCCGCAACGAATATGCGATGCGGTTGCGCGATGCAAAGCGTTGCCGAATTCGATAATGTGGGCCTGCGGTACGGCACCGGAGCGGAGACACTGACCGATGTCAGCTTCAAGCTGTTTCCGGGCAGTTTCTACTTCCTCACTGGGGCATCCGGTGCGGGCAAGACGTCGCTGCTCAAGCTGCTCTATCTGGCACATCGCCCCAGCCGCGGGGCTATTCGCATGTTCGGTGAAGATCTGGTTGCGATGCCGCGTAGCCGTTTGCCCGGATTCCGCCGCAGGATCGGCGTGGTGTTTCAGGATTTCCGGCTGGTCCAGCATTTGAGTGCGTTTGACAATATCGCCCTGCCTTTGCGCATCGCCGGAATATCTGAGCGCGACCTTGTGGGCCCGGTGAACGAAATGCTCGACTGGATCGGATTAACCGAACGCTCCTCTGCCCGGCCCGCTACGCTTTCGGGGGGTGAGCAGCAACGGGTGGCGATTGCCCGCGCGGTCATCGGCAGGCCCGAAATGCTGGTTGCCGACGAACCTACCGGTAACGTTGATCCCGACATGGCGCTGCGCCTGCTCAAGCTATTCGCTGCATTGAACCGATTGGGTACAACGGTCGTGGTCGCCACCCATGACATCCACCTGCTGCAAGAAATAGAGGGTGCGCAGATGATGCGGCTGGACAAAGGACGCCTCTCTGACCCCACCGGTTCGCTCCGGCATCCACCGCGCCCTCTGGTTTTGCGGAACTAGGTGCAGCCATGAGATTGCCCTTCACCGCCAATCCGCATGAGCGACAATTGATCCCCGACGGGCGCTTCACCGGCCCGATGCCCTGGGTGATGGCTATCATGCTGTTTCTGTCTTTGATTGCAGCGGCCGCGGCACTATCGCTGGCACAGTCGGCGAGGCAGGGCAGCGAGTCCCTGTCGCGTCAGGCAACGGTGCAGATATTGGAGACCGACGCCGATGCGCGGGTCGCGCAGCAACGCGAAGTCGCGGCACAATTGCGCAGGCAGGCGGGTGTCAAATCGGCAACTATCGTTCCTGAAAGCGAGGCGCGCGCGTTGCTCGAGCCCTGGCTGGGCGATGTCGCGGCGGATAGCGGTATTCCCGTTCCCGCACTTGTAGATATCGAATTCAGCACCGCGCCCGATGCAGCGCGGCTGGCAACGATAGAGCGTGAACTTTCGCGCATTGCACCATCGGTGCGCATCGATGGCAATGCCCAATGGCTGAAGCCGTGGTTCGATCTGATTGCTTCGATGCTCTGGCTGGCGCTTGCCATTGTGTTGCTGCTGCTTTTTGCGACCGGCGCAACCGTCGCCTTGGCGGTGCGTGGCGCGCTCAACACGCACAAGGGCACGATCGAAATCATGCATATGATGGGGGGCACCGACCTGCAGGTGGCGCGCTTGTTCCAGCGGCGAGTGGCGCTCGATTCGCTTTTTGGCGGCGCGCTGGGGCTTGGCTTGGCGGTGATCGTGATCCTTTTGCTTGGCGAGCGTGTGGCGGCGCTTGAACCCGGATTGCTCGCTGGTGCTTCGGTTCCGCTTTATGGATGGCTTCTCTTGCTGTTCATACCAGTCGCGGTTACGGGTCTTTCAATGGCGATGGCCCGCTGGACGGTGCTATCAACGCTCAAGAAGATGCTATGATCCGACGCTTCCTCTCTTCGATCCTGCTCATATGGATGCTGGGCTTCATGTGGTTTGCGATCTTTTTGCCGCAACCGGCCGAGCTCGAGCAGACCGATGGCGTGGTGGTGCTGACCGGTGGTCCGAAGCGGATCGACCGCGGGCTTGAGGTGATGGAAAAGCGCAAGGCCCGCCGGATGCTGATTTCGGGAGTCGATCTGGACGTGAAACCGGGGGAGCTTGCCGCTGAATATAAGCGCCCGATGAAGCTGTTTAATTGCTGCATCGACCTTGGCTTCCGCGCGGTGGATACGCGATCCAATGCCCTTGAAACCGCCCGCTGGGTGGCACGCAACAAAATCACCACTTTGCGCGTTGTAACGCATGACTGGCACATGCGCCGGGGGCTTTTGGAACTGGAGATTGCCTTGCCTGACGATGTCGAAATCGTTGCAGACGCCGTTCCGACGCGCCCGAGCTTCTACATATTGTTCCGGGAATATAACAAATTCTGGCTGCGCGGCGCGGCGGCAATTGCCGGCGTTTGAAACCCATGTTCCTGCTGCGCTCATTGCTCTTTGGCATCATTTTCTATGTCGGATCGGTGCCCTATGTTTTGAGTGCACTGCTCGGCTCACGCATTTCGACGCCCTTGCTGCGCAAATCGGTGCATGGCTGGAGCCGATTCCACCATGGCTGTGCCCGGTGGCTGCTGGGCATCAAGACCGTGGTCGATGGCACTTTGCCGCAGGAACCTGTGCTGTTTGCGATCAAGCATGAGGCGATGTTCGAAACGATCGACATGCCGCGCATGTTTCGCCTGCCGGCGGTGATCACCAAGCGGGAACTGTTTGACATTCCCGGTTGGGGCCCGGCCGCAAAGGCCTATGGCATGATACCCGTTGACCGGCAGGCCGGGGCAAGCGGCCTGCGCGCTATGCTGGCGCTGGCGCGGCAGATGCAGGCAGAGGGGCGGCCCATCGTGATATTTCCGGAAGGAACGCGCGTTCCGCATGGCGAGAGGCCGCCATTGCAATCGGGTTTCGCCGGACTCTACAAGCTTCTCGGGATGCCGGTTGTTCCGATCGCCGTCGACAGCGGGAAGCTGACGCCGAAGAATAAGCCTTGGTGGCATAGCGGGACAATGACGTACAAGGTCGGGGAAACCATCCCGGCTGGCCTGCCGCGCGAAGAGGTGGAAGCGCGCGTGCATGCAGCGATCAATGCGCTGAACGATTAGCCGCTTAGCCCGACCTCAGTGCTTGCGCCCGAAATCAGGGGCATCGTCATCCTGCCCCTGTTCGACGATCGAACGGCGGATATCGCGGGTGCGGGCAAAGAGCGCCTCAAGTTCGTCACCCTTGCCATAGCGGATCGCGCGTTGCAGCGCTGTCAGGTCTTCGCTGAAACGCTGCAGCATTTCGAGCACGGCTTCCTTGTTGTTGAGGAAGACATCGCGCCACATCACCGGATCGGACGCGGCAATGCGGGTGAAATCACGGAAACCGCCGGCGGAATATTTGATCACTTCGCTCTGTGTCACTTCACCAAGATCATCGGCAGTGCCAACGATGGTGTAGGCAATCAGGTGCGGCAGGTGGCTGGTAACGGCGAGCACCAAATCGTGGTGCCGCGCATCCATGATTTCGACATCGGCACCAAGGCGTTGCCAGAAGCTGGAGAGCGCCTCAACCGCAGCCTCGGGTGCATCGGCAGGCGGGGTGAGGATACACCAGCGGCCCTTGAACAATGTAGCAAAGCCGGCGTCGGGGCCGCTTTTTTCGGTACCGGCAACCGGATGCGCCGGGATGATGGTCGCTTGCGGCAGCGCAGCAGCCAAGGCCTCTGCCACGCTTTGCTTGCAACTGCCCACGTCGCTGACAATGGCGTCGGCCGGAAGATCGTCGGCTATCAGTTCGGCGACGGGTCCCATCGCGCCAACAGGGACGCACAAGACCACCAGCCCCGCATCGATGACTGCGGTACCGGCGATGTCGGCAATATCGTCGCAAAAGCCCAATGCGCGAGCGCGTTCGCGCACGTCTGGATCAGCGTCAAAACCGTTCACCCGAACATCGGGCATGTTCGCCTTGATCGCACGCGCCATCGAGGAGCCGATAAGGCCCAGCCCGATGATCGAGACGCGCGCAAAGGGCAGCATCAACCGTGCCGTTCCAATATCTTGCGCATCGCTGCCATCACACCGAGATTTTCCTCTTCGCTGCCGATGGTGATGCGCAGGCCGTTGGCAAGCCCCTGCCCCGGCAGCCAGCGGACGATATAGCCTTCGTCCATCAGATCCTTGTAGACCGTCTCGGCGCTGACCTTGCCTTCAAAGATCACCATCAGGAAGTTTGCCCAGCTCGGGATCGCGCGAAGCCCATGGTTTGACAACGCGGAAATCTCCCCCGCCATCCAATCGCGCCAGTGCAGGTTATGCTTGCGGCTGTGCGCGACAAAATCGGTATCGGCGAGCGCGGCGATGGCCGCTGCCTGCCCAGCGCTGGTGACGTTGAACGGCGCGCGGATACGGTTCAGCGTAGCGATCAGGCCCGGTTGGCCATAGGCCCAGCCGATGCGCTCGGCAGCCAAGCCATAGATTTTCGAGAAAGTGCGGGTGATGAGGACATTGGCATGCTTGCGCGCCAGATCGAACGACGCGGGGCCATCATCTTCCAGATATTCGCCATAGGCCTGATCGAGAACGAGCACGCAATCCGAAGGCAATCCGGCATGGAGTCGCGCGATTTCGGCATCGTCGCTATAGGTGCCCGTGGGATTGTTGGGATTGGCGATGAAGACCACGCGGGTCTTTTCATTGACCAGCGCGAGCAGCGCATCAACGTCGGTGCCATAATCCTTGTCGGGAGCAACAACCACCGTTGCGGCGCATTTGCGCGCAGCGATATCGTATACCGAAAAGCCATAGCGAACATAGATGATCTCATCGCCTGCGCCGGCATAGCCCATCGCGATCAGGTTGAGCAGTTCGTCCGATCCGGTGCCGCAAACGATCTGGTCGGCTTCCAATCCATAAGCCTGGCCCAGCGCCTCACGCAGCGCGTTCGAAGCCGGGTCGGGATAGCGAGCGAGCGTCGAACGCGCTTCCACCAACGCCGCCGTCGCCTGCTCACTGCAGCCAAGAGGGTTTTCGTTGGCCGATAATTTGATCAGCACGCGGCCGTCATCGCTCTTCGCCTTGCCAGGCGTGTAGGCGTGAATGGCGTTGATCCAGGGTTTGGCTTCAGGCTGTGTCATGGCGCGCGCCATAGCCTTGCCCCGCCGCCCGTGCAACCAAGCTATTGTTTTAACCGCCTTGCCTGATATGGCGCAAACCATGGGTGAAGACGGTCGCTTTGGCCTCGACAGGCGGACGAAACTGCTGGGGCCGGTACGGCTCGACAGCGGCGTGCAATTTGCGCCCGTCGAATTCGCCTATGAAACCTATGGCGAACTCAACGCCGACAAATCGAATGCGATCCTGGTCTGCCATGCGCTGACCGGTGACCAATATGTCGCCTCAACCCATCCGGTGACGGGCAAGCCCGGCTGGTGGACGCGCTTGGTGGGGGAAGGCAAACCAGTCGATCCATCGCGCCACTGCATCATCTGCATCAATGTGCTCGGCAGCTGCATGGGCAGTTCCGGCCCGGCCAGTTTCGACCCCGGCACCGGGCAGCCCTATGCGATGGACTTTCCCGTTATCACCATTGCCGACATGGTGCGCGCGCAAGCGATATTGCTCGACCATCTGGGCATCGAGCGCCTCGCATGCGTCATCGGCGGATCGATGGGCGGGATGCAGGCGCTCACCTGGGCCTCGCTATTTCCGGATCGGGTGCAGTCGGCGATCGTCATCGCCTCTACCGCGCGGCACAGCGCGCAGAATATCGCGTTCCACGAAGTGGGGCGGCAGGCGATCATGGCAGATCCCAACTGGCAAGGCGGAAATTACTACGGCTCGGTCGACCAGCCCGATGCCGGCCTTGCGGTCGCGCGCATGGCGGCGCACATCACCTATCTGTCCGAAGCGGGGCTGACCGAGAAGTTCGGCCGCCAATTGCAGGACCGCGAAACGAAGACCTTCGGTTTCGACGCTGATTTCCAGGTCGAAAGCTATTTGCGTTATCAGGGATTGAGCTTTGTCGAGCGTTTCGATGCCAACTCCTATCTCTATATCACCCGCGCAATGGATTATTACGACCTTGCTGAGGAGCATGGCGGCGTACTCGCCAAGGCCTTCCAGGGCACGCGTACCCGTTTCTGCCTGGTCAGTTTTGACAGCGACTGGCTTTACCCGACCATCGAATCGAAACGCATCGTGCAGGCGCTTAACGCGGCCGGAGCGGCGGCGAGTTTTGTCGAGCTATCGAGCCCGTTCGGGCATGATGCTTTCCTGCTCGACGCGCCCGAAATGAACCGCATCATCGACGGTTTCCTGAAGGCAGGCGGGCTATGACGGCACTGCGCCCCGACCTTGCGGTTATCGCCGAAACCATCCCCACGGGCGCGCGCGTGCTCGATGTCGGCTGCGGCGATGGCGCGTTGATGGCGGCGCTGCGCGATTCCAAAGGCATCGACGCACGCGGCATGGAAATCGATCCGGTGAATGTTGCCAATGCTGTGACGCGCGGATTGGCAGTGGTCCAGGGCGATGCCGATACCGACCTTGCCGACTATCCCGACGACTCGTTCGACTATGCCGTGCTCAGCCAGACATTGCAGACCACGAGGCGGCCCGATCTTGTGCTCGACCAGTTGCTGCGCATTGGCAAACAGGCCTTTGTCTCATTCCCCAATTTCGCGCAGTGGAAGATCCGTTTCGCGCATATGTTTGGCGGGCGGATGCCGGTGACCAAGCAGTTGCCGCACCGCTGGTATGATACGCCCAACATCCACCATGTGACGATCGATGATTTCAAAAGCTTCGTTGAGGATCGCGGCTATAGCATCGAAGGCGAATGGTATCTGTCTGGTGAGAAACGGCGCGGTGCGGGGCTTGCCAACCTGCTCGCCGAACATGCCGTGTTCCTGCTGAAACGGTAAGTTTAGTTCAGCGTCATCCGGTCGCCTTCGATCGCGACATTATCGACGCGGGCAAGGAAGGACTGACCGAGAAGCGATACATCAAGCCCCTTGGGGATGATCACCGCCTCGACATCGTCGGCCTGCAAATCGCCGACCGTCACGCTGGCGAGCTTCACCGGCTTTCCGAACACATCGCCATTCACCCCGCGGCCGACATGCTGGAGCTCATCCTCGCTCCAGCTGAGGCCGAGTGCTTCGGCATCTTCGCCGTTGAGCGCAATCATGCTCGCACCGGTATCGATAAGGAAACGGATGCCCGTGCCGTCCACCTCTGCCTCGGCATAGAAATGTCCGTCCGGCTGCCGCTCCAGCTCAACCGCATCATAAACGCCCGAACCGACATTTTCGGCCTTGTCGGTCTTGGTAATGACAAAATGATTGGTCTCGCCTGTCGCTTCCTGCGGGGCAAGGTCGCGCGGGAAGAACCAGCCAATCGCAAGGGCCAGCGCAAAGATCGGCGCGAGCAATTTCCAATACATCGCCCCGCTTTAGCTGCGTTGGTTTAACCGGCGGTAAACTCTGCAAAATAGCTATAAACCGCATCCTCATCGCGGCTGGCGGCGTTGCGCCAGCTTGCGGCGTCTTTCTTGCTGTTGAGCAACTTGCCTTGCGGCGACACCACCAGCACCGTGGGCGTGCCTTTCACCTTCTTGATGCCAAAGCGTTTGGCGATTTCGAGGTTGCGGCCATTGCCGGTTTGCGGAACACCGACATCGACGAACAGCACCTCGTAATTCTGGGTGATCATGCCAACAAAGCGCGGGGAATCGATCAGGTTCGCGAGTGCGGCACTGTCATGGCACCAGTTGCCGCCCATGATGATGAGCAGTTTCTTGCCCGAAATCGCCGCACCTTTCTGCGCGAATTCCAGTTCGGATGCGGCATCCGCGGTGGGATCAAAAGCGATGGTCGAAAAACGGTCGTCGGGCTGCGCCTCGCGATAGGGTGGAGGTGCGGGGGCGGGCGTTGGCGTGGTTGAGGCTGCGGTCGCCGCCAGCGCAAACAGGATCGCGTGCATCATCCGCCTTTCGCCAATTCGCCCAATGCACCGCCATCGACCCGATAGATTGTCCATTCGTCCATCGCCTTGGCGCCCAGGCCCAGATAGAATTGGATCGAAGGTTCGTTCCAATCAAGCACCGACCATTCGAGCCGTGCACAATCGCGCTCGACCGCCAGCGCGGCGAGCCGCTTGAGCAATGCCTTGCCGAGTCCCGAACCGCGCGCTTCGGGGCGCACGAACAGATCTTCAAGATAGATTCCCGGCTTCCCCTCAAAGGTCGAGAAATTGTGGAAGAAGAGTGCAAAGCCCTGCGGTTCGCCATCAATCTCACCAATCAGCACCTCGGCATAAGGGCGCGGGCCAAACAGTTTTGCCTGCAGCACCGCCTCGTCAAAACGCACCTCGTGCGCCAACCGTTCATATTCCGCGAGGTCGCGGATGAATTGCGCGATGATGGGTATGTCCTCTGCGCGGGCAGATCGTATCGAAAGCGTCATTTTCCCATTCCCTGTCTGATCCGCGGCCATAGCATGCCGACCGAAAGCCCCGCCATCACCAATGCGAAAGCGATCAACTTCCACGATTGCAAGGGCTCACCCAGTAACAGCGCCGATGCACCCATTCCGAACACCGGCACCATCAGCGCCATCGGCGCCACAACACCGGCGGGGTGGCGGTTGAGCAGCCAGCCCCAGGCCGCATAGCCAAACATGGTGTTGCCCACCGATTGCCACAACACCGCAGCCCAGGTTGCGCCATCGGCGGCTTCGATTCCGGCAATCATCGCTTGCGGCCCTTCAAGCAGCAGCGCGAACAGCAACAGCGGCGGTACGGCGAAGATGCTCGACCATACGACATAGGCGAGCATATTCTGTGGCGCCGCCTGCCGCGCGACCATATTCCCGCTCGATCAGCTGAACGCGGCCAGCAGCACCAGCCCAAGGCCCAGCGGCGTTGCGCTGCCATCGGTATGGAAGGCGATTACCGCAAGCCCGCTGCTCGCCAGCAGAAGCGCGACCAACTGGTACAGCCCGACCTTCTCCCCCGTCAGCCGCATCGACAGGAATATTGTGAAAAAGACCTGCGTCTGAACCACCAGCGAAGCAAGGCCGGGGGTGATGTCCGCCCGCATTGCGGTGAACAAAATGCCGAACTGCCCTGCCCCGATCAGCACGCCATAGGCGGCAAGGTTGGCCAAGCCGACTTTTGGTCTGGGGAGGAAGAGGGCGAGCGGGAAAAAGGCGAGCGTGAACCGCAGAAGCGCCAAGGTCAGCGGCGGCAGATGCTCCAGCGCAAATTTGATGACGACAAAGTTCGTGCCCCACACTGCCATGATGGCCACCGCCAGCAGCAAGTGCATGGGCGGAAGCCCGTGGCGGGTCGGCATTACCCTGCCCCCGGTCGCGCTCAGGCAGCCTTGCCGTGCAGCGTATCCATGCTGACTGCGGTGCCGGCTTCGATCTCGGCAGCCTTGGCTTCGACCAGTTTGACGATGTGGCCGATCATGTCGGCATCCTCGACATGGTGATCGGTAACGCCCGAGAGATAGACCATATGCTTGCCATTACCGCCGCCGGTAATGCCGATATCGGTCTCGCGCGCTTCGCCCGGGCCGTTGACCACGCAGCCAAGCACCGAAAGCGACATCGGCGTCTTGATATGCTGGAGCGCGTCTTCGAGTTTCTGCACCGTGCGGATAACATCAAAGCCCTGCCGCGCGCAGGATGGGCAGGAGACAACGCGGACGCCGCGGGTACGCAGGCCGAGCGTCTTAAGGATTTCATAGCCGACGCGCACTTCCTCTTCGGGCTCTGCCGAGAGGCTGACGCGGATGGTGTCACCAATCCCGGCCCAGAGGAGGTTGCCGATGCCGAGCGCCGACTTCACCGTTCCGCCGATTAGCCCGCCTGCTTCGGTGATACCCAGATGGAGTGGGCAATCGACCGCGTCGGCGAGGCCCATATAGGCCGATACCGCGAGGAACACGTCGGACGCCTTCACTGCGACCTTATATTCGTGAAAATCGCGATCCTGCAGCAGCTTGATATGGTCGAGAGCAGATTCAATGAGCGCCTCGGGGCAGGGTTCGCCATATTTTTCGAGAAGGTCTTTCTCCAAACTGCCGGCATTCACGCCGATGCGGATCGCGCAGCCATTGGCCTTGGCTGCATTGACCACCTCGTTCACCCGTTCGGCGCTGCCGATGTTGCCGGGGTTGATGCGCAGGCACGCCGCACCCGCATCCGCGGCCTCAAGTGCCCGCTTATAATGGAAATGAATGTCGGCAACGACCGGCACACGCGCCGCGCGAACGATCTGCTTGAGTGCTGCAGTGCTTTCGACATCGGGGCAGGATACGCGGATGATGTCTACGCCCGCATCTTCGCAGCGGCGAATCTGGTCGATCGTCGACTTGGCATCCGAGGTCAGCGTGTTTGTCATGGTCTGCACCGAAATCGGGGCATCACCCCCAACGGGCACTTTGCCGACCATGATCTGGCGGGATTTACGTCGCGCGATATCGCGCCAAGGGCGTACGGAAGACATGCGATGCGATATAGGGCGGCTTGCCGCGCGGGGCAATGCGGAGCTTCACCTCTCACAGCGCCCGATCCAGCGCCTCAACTTTAAGCCTATACCTTTGTTAATAGGTGTATTTTACATTTGACTCTGGTTTACAATAGGCGCAGCGTCCGCGCTCCTTGTCCTCAACCGGATACTTGGGTCGCCCGAATGGCGACAAGGTGGGGGCTCCGTATTTCGGGGCAAATAAGAGGAGGAAAGTCATGCGTAAACTGATGTTTGCGGCACTCGTCGCCGCTCCCTTTGTGCTGTCTGCTGCTTCGCCAGCTGCAGCGCAAAATTCGCCTTTCACGCCGGGTGATTATGAAGATGTCGGCATGATCGACGTCAGCGATGGCGGTGGATTCGAATATGCAACATTCCTCGCCAACACATGGCGGAAGAACCAGGAATTTGCCAAATCCAAGGGTTGGATCACTGGCTATCAGGTGCTGGCCAATGTCCATGCGCGCCCGGGAGAGCCGGACATCTATCTGGTGACATCCTTCTCTACCTTGCCGGATGCCGCTGAAGAGGAAAAGCGCGCCACAGCCTATCGCGAGTTCATGAAGCAGACCGATGCGCAAATGGAGGCCGCATCTGGTGACCGTGCCAAATATCGCACGGTGATGGGTTCGTTCCTGCTGCGGCAACTCAACTTCAAATGAAAACAACTGGCGGGCGCGCTTGCAGCGCCCGCCTTTTACCCGCTATGCGAATCGCATGAGCTGGGAGAGAGAGATTGAGCATCTGCGCGAGCGTGAAGCGCTGGCGGAGAAAATGGGGGGCGAGGAGAAGCTCGCAAGGCAGCACGGGCAGGGCAAGCTCGATGCGCGCGAACGGTTGAAGCGCCTGCTTGATCCCGACAGTTTCCGGGAGATCGGCAAGATCGCCGGCAAGGGCAGCTACGATGAACATGGCGACCTCGCCGAGTTCAGCCCATCCAACTTCATTTTCGGGCGGGGCCGGATCGATGGCCGCCCTGTTGTCGCCAGCGCGGATGACTTCACCGTTCGCGGCGGCGCAGCCGATGCAGCGCTGCACCGCAAATTCGTTCAGTGCGAAAAGATGGCGCACACCATGGGCCTGCCGCTGATTCGCATGATTGACGGCACGGGTGGCGGTGGCTCGGTCAAGACGCTTGAGGATACCGGCTACACCTATGTGCCGGTGACGCCGAGCTGGGAAGACATCATCAAGAATCTGGAAACGGTGCCGGTAGTCGCACTGGCACTGGGCCCTACGGCAGGAATGGGTGCGGCGCGCACGGTCGCCAGCCATTATTCGATCATGGTGAAAGGCCTAAGCCAGCTCTTCGCCGCTGGGCCAGTGGTTGCGGCGCAGATTGGCGATGAACTGTCGAAGGAAGAATTGGGCGGCAGCGAAATCCATGCCCGCAACGGCGTGGTCGATGAGGAAGTGGCGAGCGAGGATGAGGCCTTTGCCTATGCCCGCGCCTTCCTATCCTATCTGCCATCGTCAGTGGGTAAATTCGCCGCGCGCGCGACGCCGCACGATCCGGTTGATCGCCGCGATGAAAAGCTACTCTCAATCGTTCCGCGTGAAGACAAGCAAGTCTATTCAATGCGCGCGGTTATGACGTCGGTATTTGACAAAGGCAGCGTGTTCGAGATGGGTCGCCGTTGGGGGCGGGCTGCGATCACGGCCTTTGCGCGGCTCGATGGCTGGCCGGTTGCAGTGCTCGCCAGCGATCCTACCTATCTGGGAGGATCGTGGGAAGCGCTGACCAGCCAGAAGGTGAAGCGCTTTGTCGAAATGGCAGAGCAGTTTCGTCTGCCCGTCGTGCACCTGGTCGACAATCCCGGCTTCATGGTCGGGCTGGAGGCCGAACGTACCGGAACGATCCGTTATGGCGTCGAGGCGATGAACGCGGTGTACAAGGCAACCGTGCCTTGGGCCTCGGTCATTGTCCGCCGCGCCTATGGCATTGCCGGCAGCGCAATGTCGAATGGCGAACGCTTCCAATATCGCTTCGCCTGGCCATCAGGCGATTGGGGCAGCCTGCCGATCGCGGGCGGGCTGGAAGCGGCGTACAAATCGGAGATTGCGGCTGCGGATGATCCGGCGGCGAAACTGGAAGAGATCAAGGCGCGGCTGAACGCCGTAACCTCCCCCTTCCGCACTGCCGAGAAGTTCAATGTCGAGGATATTATCGACCCGCGCGATACCCGGCCGTTGCTGTGCGAATATGCCAATCTGGCTTGGGCGAAGCTGGGGGCGGCCTAGTCCCCCCAGCGCCAACGCCAGCCGCCCTCGGTCTTGGCGGCATAGATGGGAAGCGGTGCAAAGCCTGCAAACAGCAGCAGCGGCAGCGCCACTTCGGGTCAATCACCGATGCTGATGCCGAGCCCCACTATGAGTGCTATATGCGCGAGCATCAGCACCCAACCCTGCCATTTTATCGGCAACCCCGCGCCATAACCATAGCGTTTGGCGCGAAACCAAGGTTGCTTGTCGAAAAACAAGTGTAACATTTCAAAACTCCTTTCGGGCCGATTGCTATTCGTAGCCCGAACCTTCCTTTGTCGGCGGGCGGCCACGACGCGGTGCTTCGGTTACGCCAACCTTTACCCCGCGCCGGTCGAGTGCTTCGCGCAGAAGCACTTCAACCTCTGCATTCACGCTGCGAAAGTCGGCCGCAGCCGCCCGCTCGATCGCCGCGTACAAAGCGGGATCGAGGCGGAGCGGAAAGGCTTTCTTGAGCGGCACGGCCATGGTTCAGCTCATTGATACAGCGTGCCGGTATTCACGACAGGCTGGGTGTCGCGCTCTCCGCACAGCACCACCATCAGGTTCGAAACCATTGCCGCCTTACGCTCGTCATCCAGATGGACGACATCCTTTTCGGAAAGCTGGTGCAGCGCCATTTCCACCATCGTGACGGCACCCTCGACCAGCTTCTTGCGCGCCGCAATAACCGCCTCTGCCTGCTGGCGGCGCAACATGGCACCGGCAATTTCCTGCGCATAGGCAAGATGGGTGAGGCCGCATTCGTCAACGGTGATGCCTGCAACTGCCAACCGTTCCATCAGCGCGGTGCGCAGCTCAGCCGACACCTCATCATGGTTTCCGCGCAGCGTGACTTCCTTATGCTCGATATCATCATAGGGGTAGCGCGAGCCGATGGTGCGCACCGCTGCCTCGATCTGCGCGAGAACGAACGCTTTGTAATCATCGACATCGAACAGCGCCTGCGCGGTATCGGTAACGCGCCAGACCACCTGTGCCGCAATCTCGATCGGGTTGCCGCGTAGGTCGTTCACCTTGATCTTTTCCGAGATCAGGTTGTTCGCACGCAGCGAAACCTTGGACTTGCCGATCCACGGCCAAATCCAGCGCAGCCCTTCGTTGCGATCGGTGCCTTTATACGCCCCGAACAATGTCAGCGCGACGCCCTGGTTCGGCTGGATCATGTAAAAGCCGCACGAAACGAAAAGAAAGACGGTGATGCTGAGAGCCATGCCGACAAAATCGGCATCGGCCCGATCCGCGACGATGCCCATCATCGCCCAGGCAAACCAGCCGACGCTCAAAAGCATCAGCAAAAGCATCAGATAGCCATTGAAACTGCGCGCTGCCGTTTCCTGGCTGGCATTCAAGGATTTCGAATCGGTCATGTTGCCCTCCACTTAAATATGATATCATATTTATATCAACTGTGAGCGGGCGCAAGTAAAATCGGATGCGCTTTCGGGCAGGCTTGCCATCGCAGGCCGATAATCGAAAAGGGCGGGGTGTTTCCCCGCCCTTTCGTTATTCACTTTTGCGTTTCGCCGGGAACCGGGAAACCGCGCTTCTTCATGATATATTTGACGTCCGGATCGCGACCACGGAAGGCGCGATAGGCTTCGATACGGTCGGATTCGTTGCCGGTGGAAAGCAGCATCGAGCGGAAACGCTCTGCGGTTTCCTTGTCCCAGACATCGCCTTTTTCGGTGAAGGCAGCCCAGGTGTCCGCATCCATGGTTTCGGACCAGAGGTAGCTGTAATAGCCTGCCGAATAGCCGTCATCGGCGAACAGGTGGTTGAACTGCGGCAGGCGGTGCCGCATCACCATTTCCTTGGGCATGCCGATCTTGGCGAGCGCCTCTTTCTCAAAGGCGCGCGGATCGGTGACCGGCTCGCTGCGGTTGTGCAGCATCATGTCGAGGATCGCGCTCGACAGATATTCAACCGTGGCAAAGCCCTGGTTGAAGGTGTCGCTCGCCTTGATCTTTTCAACCAGCGCCGCCGGGATCGGTTCACCCGTTTCGGCATGCTTGGCATAGGTGTTGAGGATATAGGGCGTCAGCAACCAGTTCTCGTTCACCTGGCTGGGGAACTCCACAAAATCACGCGGCGTGTTGCCGAGGCCCGGCCAGGTGATGTCGTAGTTGAGATAATGGATGGCGTGGCCAAATTCGTGGAACAGCGTCGAGGCATCGTCGATGCTGATCAGCGTCGGCTTGCCGCCCGCGCCTTTCACGAAATTGTTGTTGTTCGATGCGAGCACGATGTCGTTGTCGCCAGTCAAGCGGTTCTGGCTACGATAGGTCGTCATCCACGCGCCCGAGCGCTTGCCGGGGCGGGCGAAGTTATCGAGGTAAAACAGCCCGATTACTTTGCCATCGCGCTTCACCTCAAAGGTGCGGACTTCGGGTTCGAAAACCGGAACCGTGCCGGTATTTTCGGTGAAGCTCATACCGTACAACCGGCCGGCGGCATCGAACATTGCCGAGACCATGTTATCGAGCTGGAAGTAAGGTTTCAGCTCATTCTGGTCGAGGTCATACTTCGCCTTGCGAACCTTCTCCGCATAGTAACGGTAATCCCAAGGTTCGATGGTGATGCCGGCTTTTTCCTTATCGGCAATCGCCTGCATGTCGGCGACCTCTTCCTTCACCCGGGCAACCGCAGCGGGCCAAACCTTCATCATCAGGTCCATCGCCTTTTCCGGATCTTTAGCCATGGTGTCGGCCATGCGATAATGCGCATGCGTCTTGAAGCCGAGCAGTTCGGCACGCTGCTGGCGCAGTTTCAGGATTTCGGCGATTGTCGCGTTGGTGTCATTGGCATCGCCATTGTCCCCGCGCATCACAAACGCGCGCCACACCTTTTCGCGCAAATCGCGGCGCGGCGAGTTTTCTAGGAAAGGCTGGATCGCCGAACGGGTGTTGGCAACGGCCCAGCCTTGCTTGCCCTTGGATTCGGCCGCCGCCCTCAACGAGGCGACAAAGCTCTCAGGCAGGCCCGACACATCAGCGGGATCGGTCAGCAGGATGTAAGTTTCTTCATCCGCGAGCACCTTGTTCTGGAACTCGGAGAATTTCTTCGAGATTTCGGTTTCGATGCCAATCAGCTTGGCCTTCTGTTCGGCGTTGAGCAGCGCGCCATTGCGGACGAGGCCGTCATAGGTCCGCTCAAGCAGGCGCATCTGCGCCTTGTCGAGCCCGAGATTCTCGCGTTCCTGGTGCAGATATTGCACGCGCTGGAACCAGCGGGCATCGAGCTGCAATTCGTTGAAGAAGGCGCTGATCTTCGGTTCCCATTCGGCCTGGATCTTGCGAATCTCTGGGTTCGAAAGATTCGAACTGTGAACGCCCCAAATCGCGAACAGGCGGTTCACCGACTCGCCCGAAAGTTCGCTGGCCTTGATCGTGTTATCGAATGTGACCGGAGCCGGATTGGTGAGAATGGCCTCAAACTCGGCCTTGGTCTGCTTCATCGCCGAATCGAATGCGGCAGGGAAATCGGCAGGCTTCACCTTGTCCCAAGGCGGCACGCCATCATAGGGGCCGGTCCATGGATCGAGAATCGGGTTGGCTGCGACCGGCGCAGCAGCCGGCTTTGTTGATTCAGCCAGAGCGGGCATTGCAGTTCCCGCCATCAACAAGATCGATAAGGGCCATGATTTATATCCTTTGATCACATTCGCACTCCTGAAATGGGTGGCGCATCCCGGCCATCAAGGTCCGAAATCGCAATGAGGCCTTGCTTAGCGATAGCCTGCACCAAGGCAAAGCCGGATTCGGGATGGACAATTGAATCCATTATGGAGAAATGTGGTCTGGGTGGTGGAAAACAACGGGTCGGCTCTATGTCCGGCCTGTCTATGTGGACCATCGACATGCAATATCCTGAAAACAACCAGCCTATATTTTCGGCAGCCATTCTTGCGCCTTCGGCCGCACGGCGAGCCGCTTTAACGGCCCTTGCCGCGGAATGCGGATGCCAAATTCGAAATCCCGAAGAACGGGCCGATTTCCTGCTTGTCGATTTTTGCTCCAAATCAGAGGAAGCCTTTGGAGAATCTGTTGAATTTGAAAGCTATATTGAGCGCGATGTAACCGAAATCCTGGTTTGGGCGCCATTGGACTATGTCGATACAGCATATGCAATGCTATGGCAGCATGATTGCCATTTTATCGTGGAGGCCGGCGATTGGCCGGCAGTACCAATCCTGTCAGGGGCGTTTCGCCAAGTGACGGCAAGGCTGGTCCATGAGAGGGCCCGCGATGGCGAAATGGGCGCACTCAACCGCATCAGCAACGAACTGGCAGATTTCGCGCGAACGCTGGCCCGCATTGCCGAACAGGATCGCGATACGAACAACAATGTCCAGGACAAGCCGATAGGCTTTCGGCACGCCAGCCCGGATAGTTTCCGGCCCATAATCCAGCCAACCGGTCGCAATACAACATTCGAAGCCCGCCATGTGCGCGAGCTGATCAAGCTGCGTCGCATGCGCGACCGATTGCTGGGAGCAGACCTGTTCGCCGATCCGGGCTGGGATATCCTGCTCGACCTGTTTGCCGCGCAAGAGGAGGGGCAGCAGGTTTCGGTTTCCAGCCTGTGCATTGCCGCAGCCGTCCCGCCTACCACCGCCCTGCGCTGGATCACCAACATGACCGAGGCGGGCTATTTGGTGCGGCGACAGGATCCCAACGACGCCCGTCGCGTCTATATCGAATTGTCAGACCTGATGTCGGCAAAGCTGCGCGACTATTTTGAAACGATAGCCGACAGGGCCATCATGCCGATATGACTTGCCTTACCGGCAGAGCTTTGGCAAAGGCGGCGCTTGTCCTGCGTGCGGGCGCTTAGCTCAGTTGGTAGAGCATCTCGTTTACACCGAGAGGGTCAGCGGTTCGAGCCCGTTAGCGCCCACCAGGACGGACTTCGCATAGTCGTTCATCTTGCAGCAAGCATTGGAAACGCATTCTGTGGCGATGGTAGGGATCAGCTTCAAATCAGCGGTTGGCGCAGCTTTGCTGGCGGCGTTGTTGGGCAGCCCCGCGCACGCCACGTTGAGCGTTTCACCATTCAATGCCAAAAAAGCACCGGCAGCCATTTTGCTGAAATCCAAAAGCCAACGCGAATCAGCGGACTCGCGCCAGCAAAATTGCAAACCATCGGTCCGCTCGATGACCGAAGGCCAACCAAGCCGCAATTGCAACTGTCCCAAACCGCGCCCCATCCTGATGTGAGCTGGCGCTAGGCTGCTTCGTCGAGCAGCTTTGCTATTTCGGCATCGTCCCACTCGACCCCGCCGATGATCCGCCACACTTCCTTGCCCTGACTATTGTACAGGATCGTTGTTGGCAGCGCGACCGTTCCCCCCACGGCTGAGGATAGGGCATTATCGGGATCGGTATATGGCTCCAGATTGGCGATTCGGGCCGAATCGAAAAAGGCGCGCACCGGCTTCGCCCCTTGCAAGTCCTGCGACACCGCAATCACCGATATTTCACCCTCTTCGAGCACAGCGAGATTGTCCAAAGTCGGCATTTCCGCTTTGCACGGGGCGCACCATGTTGCCCACAAATTGACGAGCAGCGGGCGTCCGGCAAAGTCACTGAGCGATACCTCGCGGCCATCGGCACCGGTGAAGGTGGCATCAGGTGCAGGGCGCCCGGCGAAACGGTAACTGAGTTCGGCCTTCAACCCGCTCTTGCTTTCAAGACCAAATCCCTGCTTGGCTGACTCTGCGCCAGTGGCGGGTTCCGCTTGCCCCGATGGCGCAGTTTCCCTATCGCAGGCCGCCAGAAACAGCGGCCCGGCCAAGAGAAGGAACAGGATCATTACCCGCGGCACATCAAACTCCAGCAGCATGTGGGGCGGCCGGTTTGGCGCTGGCCCAGCAGATGTCATGCGCGAGATAAACGCCTCCATCCCGGTCGACAAGCGGCTTTGGCGGCAGGATATCGCTGGCAGCAAGGCACATGCACAGATGCTGGGCGCACAGGGCATCCTTGATGCCACCGATGTCGAGGCCATCCTTGGCGGGTTGGAAGCCATCGAGCTCGAATATGAAGAGCAAGGCGTGCCCGAGCATATCGAGCTCGAAGATATCCATATGCAGGTCGAAAGCCGCCTTCGCGAACTGATCGGCGATGCGGCAGGGCGGCTGCACACCGCACGTTCACGCAATGACCAGGTGGCCACCGATTTCCGTCTTTGGGTGCGCGGCGCCTGTGCCGAAGTCGATAAGGCGCTGGCAGGATTGCAAGCTGCTCTGGTGGAGCGTGCCGGCGAGCATGCGGAAAGCATCATGCCCGGCTTCACCCATTTGCAGGTCGCCCAGCCGGTAACGCTCGGACATCATCTGATGGCCTATTACGAAATGGCCAAGCGCGATCGCAGCCGTTTCGCCGATTGCGCGCGGCGGATGAACCAATCGCCTTTGGGTTCGGCTGCTCTGGCAGGAACATCCTTCCCCATTGACCGGCATGCGGCTGCACGCGCGCTCGATTTCGATGTGCCCACCGCCAACAGCATGGACGGGGTATCCGACCGCGACTTTGCGGTCGAATATCTCGCCTGCGCCGCGCAAACGGCAATCCATCTTTCACGCCTTGCTGAAGAGATGATCCTTTGGGCCTCGCAGCCCTTTGGTTTCGTCAAACTTCCCGATGCCTGGTCGACCGGAAGTTCGATCATGCCGCAAAAGCGCAATCCCGATGCCGCCGAGTTGGTCCGCGGGCATGCGGGGCGCATCATCGGGGCATTCACCAGCCTGATGGTCACCATGAAGGGCTTGCCGCTTACTTATTCCAAGGACATGCAGGACGACAAAGCACCGTTGTTCGAGGCGCATGACCTGCTCGACCTGTGCCTTGCGGCGATGACCGGAATGGTAGGCAGCGTCACGTTCGATGCTGCGCGGATGCGCGCGGTTGCCGCCAGCGGCTTTTCGACTGCGACCGATCTCGCGGACTGGCTGGTGCGCGAGCATGGCATTCCCTTCCGCGAAGCACATCACATCACCGGCAGCGCGGTAAAGCTGTGCGAGGCACGCGGAGGCGAGTTGGAACTGCTGACGGCAGAGGATCTTGCGACCATAGATTCACGGCTTGCGGGAACCAGCCTGCCCGATCTTTCGGTCGAGGGATCGGTGCGCAGCCGCACCAGCGCTGGCGGGACGTCCCCGGTTCGGGTAAAGGAAGCCGTAGAGGCGGCCCGAAAGGAACTCGGATCATGATGCCGACGCGCAAATGGATAGCGGCAGCTGCATTTACAATCCTGCTCGCGGCATGCGGCAAGGTTGGCGATTTGCAACCGAAAGCGGGCCAGTCCATGCCCGCCAAGGCTTATGGCCAAGCGGAGGCACCCGGCTCGGAAGAGCTGATGACGCCCGATGTCCAGACCCGCCCCGGACGGAGCGATGAACTGATGCGTCGTTCAGAGCGACGCCGCGATGATCCTTTTGACCTTGCGCCCGGCGCAGAAGCGGATAATGGCGACGCGCCCGCGGAATCAACCGCACAAGATCCGAAGAAGCCCGGCTGAAATCCATCCCATGGACCATTTCCAACTGATTGATGGCGTGATGCACGCCGAAAACGTTCCACTGACGCGAATTGCCGATGAGGTCGGTTCGCCTGTCTATGTCTATTCGCAAGCAACGCTGGTGCGCCACGCGCAGGTGTTTCGCGAAGCGCTGACCAAGGCTGGAATCGAAAACCCGCATATCGCCTTTGCGATCAAGGCGAATCCCAATCTGGCCGTGCTGAAGGTGCTGGCGGGTGAAGGCTATGGGGCCGATGTCGTTTCGGCTGGCGAGATGAATCGCGCACTGGCCGCCGGCGTGCCTGCAAAGGACATTGTCTTTTCAGGCGTCGGCAAAAGCGCGGACGAGATGCTCGCCGCGTTGAAGGCGGGCATCGGCCAGTTCAATATCGAATCCGAAGAAGAAGGCCGCGAACTCGCCGCCATTGCAGAAACGCTAGGCTATCGCGCGGATGCGGTGCTGCGCATCAACCCCGATGTCGACGCGCAAACCAACGCTAAGATTTCGACCGGCAAGGCGGAAAACAAATTCGGCCTGGGCCTGCACCAGGCGCAAGGCATTTATGCGCGGCTTGCTGCTTTGCCCGGGCTCAACATGCGCGGAGTCGCACTGCACATCGGCAGCCAGCTGCTCAACCTTGAACCGCTCGAAACCGCTTTTGGAAAGATCGGCAAGCTTATCGCCGACCTGCGCAATTCAGGCCACAGCATAACCCATGTCGATCTGGGTGGCGGCCTTGGTGTGCGCTACAAGGAAGGTGACAATCCGCCGCATCCCGATGAATATGGCGAGATGGTTGCCCGCGCGACCAAAGGCTGGAATGTCCAGCTGATGTTCGAACCCGGCCGGGTCATTTGCGGCAATGCCGGCGTGCTTGTTACCAAAGTAATTCGCGTGAAACCCGGATCGGGCAATGTTCCGTTCGTCATCGTCGATGCGGCAATGAACGATCTTGCCCGCCCTGCGCTCTACGATGCCTGGCATGATTTCGAAGCGGTCGAGCCCGATGGCAACCGCTTTACCGCGAACATCGTCGGCCCGGTTTGCGAAACCGGTGATACCTTTGCGATGGCGCGCGAAATCGATACTGTTCAGGCTGGCGATCTGGCGCTGTTCCGCACCTGCGGTGCCTATGGCGCAACCATGGCGAGCACTTACAACAGCCGTGGGCTGGTGCCCGAAGTGTTGGTCAGCGGGGATCGCTATGCTGTCGTTGCCGAAAGGATCGTTCCGGCAACAATCCTCGACGCCGAACATGTCCCCGATTGGTTGGCCTGAGCAACGATGAACCAACTGCCGCTTTTCGTCACGATCCGCGGCAAGCCTGTCATCCTGCTTGGTGAAGGCGATGCAGCCGACGCCAAGAGACGCCTGATCGAACGGGCTGGCGGTGTTTGTGTTGATGAAAGCGATCCGGAAGCACGCTTGGCATTTGTCGCGATCGAAGACACCGAAGAAGCCGCTATTGTGGCGGCCCACCTGAAGAAACGCGGGCGACTGGTCAATGTCGTCGACCAGCCTGAACTGTGTGATTTCACCACCCCAGCTATAGTGGACCGCGATCCGTTGCTGATCGCGGTGGGGACGGGCGGCGCCTCGGCAGGACTCGCAAAAATGGTGCGGCAGGCGATTGAACGAATTCTACCGGCACGGCTCGGCGAGCTTGCCCTGAGGCTGCAATCAGCGCGCAACCAGATGCGCGCGCGATGGTCTGACGGGCCGACACGACGCCGCCAATTGGATACCGCGCTTGCGCCCGGTGGGTTGCTCGATCCACTCGATCCGGACAGCGCGGACCGGGTGAACGAATGGCTTGAAGCTGCAGAACAAACTCCAGCCTCCGGCGTCGTTCTCGTCGAACTTTCATCGCCCGATCCCGAAGAACTGACCCTGCGCACAGCCCGTTTGCTGGGTCAGGCAGACCATGTCTATGTCGATGGTCCGATTAGTGACGATCTGGTCAACCGCGCGCGTGCCGATGCCGTTCGGCATTCGGGCGCCCCCGAAACGGAAATTCCATCCGGGCTTGTCATCCATTTGCGACTGCGTCACGGATCGGTGCATGACTGAAATCTCGCGCGACAATCCCCTGCTTTTCTTCGGCTGCGGCAATATGGGCCGAGCGATGCTCGACGGCTGGATTGCGGCTGGAATTGATCCCGGAGCATTTATAGTGGTCGACCCGATGGCGCAGGCGCTGCCAGAGGGCGTCGGACACTTTGCCGACGCGTCGATGGCAGGGTCCAAAGCCAAAATCGCGCTTGTCGCGGTGAAACCGCAAGTCTTCCCACAGATATCGAATGAACTTGCTGACGTACTTGCGGGCGACGCCATTGTCATTTCGGTCATGGCCGGGGTGCGGGTGGAAACATTGCGGTCCGCGCTTCCAGGGCGGAAGATACTGCGGCTGATGCCCAACCTTGCGGCCAGCCTCGGCAAGTCACCGCTTGGCCTGTTCGAACCCGGTGGCGATGCGCAACTGCGCGCTGGAATCGAAAACTGTCTAGCGCCACTGGGCACACCGGTGTGGATTAACGAAGAAGCTTTGATGGATGCCGTTACCGCACTTGCCGGATCGGGCCCTGCATTCGTCTATCGGTTTATCGATGCGCTGGCCAAAGCAGGCGAGTCATTAGGCCTCAACCCTGCAGTTTCCGCGACACTTGCCAAAGCCACGGTCGACGGTGCCGTTGATCTTGCCATCGCGTCCGACGCTAGCCCCGAAGAATTGGCGCGCCGCGTTACCAGCCCTGGTGGGACAACCGCGGCAGGGCTGGAGGTACTCGATGGCGGATTGCAGCAACTGATCGATGCAACGCTGAAAGCCGCCCGCGATCGCGGCGTCGAATTGTCCAAATCCGATTGAACAATAAAAAAGCCGCCCCGAAAACCGGGACGGCTTTGCGTATCCGTTGGGTAATCGGATCAGCGATAGAAGATATGGTTGTCGATCGAACCGAGGCGCTTCAGGCGCCAGCCGGGCGATACATGGCGCGCATGAAAGAACAGCGCGCCTTCAACGGGGCTTTTCCAGCTATCGTTAAGCGCGATCTGGGTGATCGCAACAGCGTTGCGCCAGTGCAGGCTGCTCGTGTTTATCGAGGGCATCTTGCCACCGCGAATGAAGGAAAACTGGCTTTTCTGATGAACAACACCGCAAAGCGAGGTGGGAAAGCGGCCGGATTTGGCGCGCGCCATAACGACGCGAGCAACGGCCAACTGGCCTTCGAGCGATTCACCCTTGGCCTCAAAATAGACGGCGCCGGCAAGGCAGCGCGCCTCGGCATCGAGATCTTCGGCTTCACCTTGTGCACGAACCAAGTCGGCAAGACTTTCGGCCTTGCCCACATCGTCCGTTGAACTGATTTCTGCGGCAGCCGCGGACGTACCCGTGCCAGGAGTGAAAACGATATCGCCATTTTCGAGGGTGGTTACCGAAACTGTGTCGGTGGATGCCGAATTGAGTTCAGCTTGGTCGGCGGCAAGTATGACAGGATCAACACTGATCGTCTGGGCCGACAATTTTTCGCCATTGGATGCGCCGAATGCAAAGCCAGCGTCCGAATAAGCAGCTCCGCCAAGTAGCGTGAGCGAAACAACCGCAGCAGGTGCGGTCTTGAGGAGGAATTTCATTATAACTGTTCATTGTGCGGCCGTGTCGCCAATGACGCCAGGTTGGTACTTTGCTTATTGCGGCGTCAAATCTTCCACTTCCGACTCGCGTGTTTGCCCTGTCCTACCCCAGAACGTCTGGGCAACCTTCGCTGTCTGGCCGCGCATCTATTGTGCGGCGCAACAATGTCAATTCAACGCGGTAACAATGTCGGTGAACCGTTGCTCAAACGGGACGTCCAGTTCCAAAATCCAGATATCGGGGTCGCGAACCACTCTTCGTTCCAAATATTCGGAAATTTTTTGTTCTTTTTCAGCATCTTCTATGGTTACTTCGGACCAGACAGGCGAACCGTCGATGCTGGGAAAACGCTCAAAAAGGGTGGGATTCTGCCCTTTTTCACGCCTCAACAGCAATATCGAACCTGCAGTCCGGTCGCCCTTGCGAAGCACGACCGCAAAAGCATTCTGCGCCTCCGCCGTGCGGATCAGCGCCGAAACAATGATATGTGAGGCGAGCCGCGGCTCGATCATCGAATGCTGCGACCGCTGCGGTCAGGCAGCATCGCGCTCCTCGATCGGGCTCAACAGGGCAAACAAAGCCCCGGCATCCTTGGCGCCGCGCAATTGCGCGCAACTCGCTTCGTCCCGAAACATCCGCGACACCTCTGCCAAGGCCTTGAGATGCGATGCCCCGTCATGGACAGGTGAGAAAAGCGCAAATGCGAGATCAACCGGCTCGTCATCGACCGCACCATAATCCACGGGCTTGGCGAGGCGGACAAAAACGCCTGCCGGTGCATCAAGACCATCGACCTTGCAGTGGGGAATCGCGGTGCCGCCACCAAATCCTGTGGGCCCAAGACGTTCACGTTCCATCAGCCCTTCGTGG
Source organism: Sphingorhabdus sp. (assembly GCA_023262005.1). Lineage (GTDB taxonomy): Bacteria > Pseudomonadota > Alphaproteobacteria > Sphingomonadales > Sphingomonadaceae > Sphingorhabdus_B > Sphingorhabdus_B buctiana. Next base: position 40,551 of record JALREL010000174.1, read on the forward strand.
ACCGCAGACGCATCAACACCATAATTTTGGGCCGCCAGTTTTGAAACGGTATCCAGCAGGCAATTTTTATCGGCGCATTCGATGTCAGCGATTATCGCGCCATCGACCAACCGAGTTGTTATACGAATCATCACACTACCCCATTGCCCCGGTGAAATGCACCGAAGCAATACTCAAATTATTGATCCCTAAAGTGAATATGCTCTGACTGTGGTCGCTTTTCAGGTTGCGGATCTAGGTTCAACCCACCCGATCGTGCCATCTTCGCGGCGGTAAACCATATTATGGCGTCCAGTTCCAGCATTTTTGAAGAGCAGTGCCGGTGTGTTACGTAAATCCATCAACATGACCGCATCGGAAACGCTTGATTCCGGGATGTCGACGCTCATTTCCGCGACGATGACCGGGGCTTCGGGCGGAGGCGATTCCGTTTCGACGTCGCCCGCATCGAATACGGTATAGGCCGCCTCTTCCTGGCGCAGGGCATGGGCGGTTTGCGAATGCCTGTCCTGCAGCCTGCGCATGTAACGGCGCAATTGCTTTTCGATTTTTTCGGATGCGCCATCAAAGGCGGTTCGGGCGTCGGATGCTTCGCCGCGGCCTTTCAGGATCAGGCCTTGCATCACATGGACAATGATATCGCAGGAGAATTTGTCGTGCGGCGCACGTCCGAAAGTCGCCTGCGCAGAGAGTGCCTTGGAAAAATATTTGTCGGCGATCGCCCCAAGGCGGGTTTCGACATGGGTTCGCAGCGCTTCGCCGGTTTCCAACTGATGCCCCGAGACCCTTACATCCATGGTTCTTCTCCTTGTTTATGCCCTCGGTTTATCGAAGGCGGTCAATCACTCGGCGCCAGTGCGCGCCGCTCCTCTTCGGTCCACAGCGCATCCTTGATCGTACCAACAAATGCGCGGTGGCGTTCGAGTTCTTCAGGCAAAGGTTGGTGCGGACGCGGCGTGCGGAATGGACGATCGGTACGGACCAGCGAAATGCGGGTCGTTTCGATCTCTACACTGACGGCCAGCGAATCCCCAAAGCCAAGTCCGATCTGCCGCCCACCGGTCAGTTCAATGTAAAGCTGTGCGAGTAATTCGGCATCGAGCAGCGCGCCATGCTTGGTGCGGTGGCTGCGATCAATTCCATAGCGGGTGCACAGCGCGTCGAGCGAGAGTTTCGCGCCCGGGTGCCGGGTGCGCGCGATCGCAATGGTATCAACCATCCGGCCCATATCGATGGCTGGGCGGCCGCACCGTTCGAGTTCCATATTGAGGAAGCCGAAATCGAAACTGGCATTATGTGCAACAAGCGGGCTGTCGCCCAAAAATTCGAGCAGCGCGTCAGCCTGGCTTGCAAAGAGCGGTTTGTCGGAGAGGAATTTGTCCGAAAGTCCGTGCACAGCTTCAGCAGCTGGGGGCATCGCACGTTCAGGATTGAAATAACAGTGGAAGGTGGCGCCAGTCATCACCCTTCCGACCATTTCGATGCACCCGATCTCGACCATCCTGTCTCCGGTGAGCGGGTCGAAACCTGTGGTTTCGGTGTCGAAAATAATCTCGCGCATTCTATCGATTCATATCGGCCTATTTCGCTGAGTCTGCAAGGCTCGCGCGCAAATTTTTAATGAGTGCGCGCACTTGCTCTCGCGTGTCGGCGATGCTGGTGCCGGTATCGATGACGAAATCGGCGCGTTTGCGTTTTTCCGCATCGGGCATTTGCAACGACAGGATGTGCTCGAACTTCTCGATCGTCATTCCCTCACGCGCCAATGCCCGGCGGCGTTGCTGTTCGGCGGGCGCAGACACCACCAATATCTTGTCGACTCCCTGATGGCCGCCTTTTTCAAATAGTAGCGGTATATCGAACAAGACCATTGGCGCATCCCGATGCGCCTCGAGAAATTCGGCGCGCAGCTTGCCCACCGCTGGATGGATGATTCCCTCCAGCTGCGCCAATTTCTCCTTGTCACTCAAAACAATCGGCCCAAGCTTCAATCGGTCGACGCCGTGTGGACCAGTTGTTCCGGGAAAAGCCGCCTCGATTTCCGCTACCAGCGCGCCACCAGGACCTTGCAGTTTATGTACAGCGGCATCGGCATCGAAATGGGGGATGTCCTCATCGACAAACATCTGTGAGACGGTCGATTTTCCCATCGCGATCGATCCGGTGAGGCCGATGATGAGCGGGCGTTTTTGTGTGTCGGTCATTTGAGCAGCAGCGCCCGCAACTCGTCTTCACAGTCAGCAGGTGGTGCCTGTCCAAAGAAGAGTTCAAATGCAAAAGCCGCCTGGCCTATCAGCATATCGAGGCCGTCAACGGTATCAAGTCCAAGATTTCGGGCTTGCGCCAAAAGCTGCGTTTCAAGCGGGCTGTAGACAATATCATAGACGACCGCATTTTCTGGGAGCGGCGACAGATCTATCTCCAGCAGTGGTTGGCCAGTCATCCCCAGCGGACTCGAATTCACCAGCAGCTCGGCTGGCGGTAATGGCGCATCCATCTTGAGCACCTGCCCTTTCAAGCCAAAATGGCTTAACAAGGCGGCGGCCTTGAGCGGGCTGCGCGCCAATATCGTCACCGATCCGATATCGGCCTGTGCCAGGGCAAAGAGAATCGCCCGCGCCGCTCCGCCGGCACCGATGACAATGGCATCGCGGTGTGCCCATTCATCTTCGGATATCGGTGCGAAGAATCCGGCAGCATCGGTGTTGGTGCCAACCAGCGCTCCCTTTTCGTCGCGGAACACGGTGTTGATTGCCCCTATGGAGGAACGGATGCCTCCCGGATCGGTAACATGGTCGAGCGCCGCAATTTTGTGCGGAATCGTGATGTTGCATCCGCGCCAGTTCGGATCGTTCCGCCGGGTTTCAAAATAGTCGGCCAAACCTTCGGCAAGGACGTGCTGCGTGCGATAATCACCCAGAATTCCCAGTTTCTTGAGCCAAAACCCGTGGATAAGCGGTGATTTGCTGTGCTTTATCGGATCACCAATGACCTCGGCATAAGCCTGTCCCATGCCTGGCTGGAAAGACGTCATGACGCGATTTCCTTTCGTTCGCGCAAAAATGCCAGCAGCGGCAGTAATGGCATACCCATGGTGTCGAAATGATCCCCCTCAATCTTCGTGAAAAGTTGCGCGCCTTCGCCCTCGATCTGGTAACAACCGACACAATATCGGATCTGATCCCAGTTCCGGTCGACATACTCGTCGATAAATGCGTCGGACAGCGGCCTAACAAGCAGCCTGACGACGCCAACATGGCGCCAGACTGGAACCCCTGCCGCTGCGGCTACCAGCGCACTGAACAAACGGTGGCTTTTGCCCGACAACATCCTCAGCTGTTCGCGCGCCTGCTCCGGGCTTTCTGCTTTGCTGAGCAGCTGTCCATCGTCGATGGCAAGGACCTGGTCTGCGCCCAATACCAAGGCGGTCGGATGCTTGGCGGAAATTTTAAGCGCCTTTGCTTCTGCCAGCGCATCGGCAAGATCGCGTGGGGAAAGATTTTCCTGCTCCAGCCCAAGCTTCAGCGCCTCTTCGTCGACCATCGGCGCCATGGCGTCAAAGCTTAAGCCTGCATTTTCAAGAATTTGCCTTCGCGCACTGCTTGTCGAAGCAAGTATGATGTGGCTCAAGATTCGCCCTCCATCGCCTTGGCCTGCCCTTGGCTGTTACGTTCATTGAACAGGTTGATGATGGCCGCCGCGCTCTCTTCGATCGAGCGGCGTGTTACATCGATGACCGGCCAGCCATTGTCGGCAAAGATTCGGCGAGCGAAGGCGATTTCCGCTTTCACCTTGTCTTCGGCAACATAGTCCGTGTCGGGTGCCTGGTTGAGCGAGAGCAAGCGATTGCGTCGAACCTGCACCAGACGGTCGGCGCTGGTGACAAGGCCAACAACCATGGGATGCTTCAAGGTATAGAGCGCAGCCGGTGGGGGCGATTCAGGAACCAGCGGAATGTTCGCGGTCTTGTACCCTCGATTGGCAAGGTAGATGCTCGTCGGGGTCTTCGATGTGCGCGAAACACCAGCGAGGACGATATCGGCTTCCTCCCATTCATGATGGTTGAGCCCATCATCATGCGCGATGGTATATTGGATCGCTTCGACACGGGCGAAATAGGCGGCGTCGAGCGCGTGCTGCCGCCCTGGCCGGGCCTTTGCCTGCTGGCCCAAAATACCAGAAAGCGCATCGGTTACCGCATCGAGTGCAGCAACGGTGGGCAGCCCCAAGGAACGACACCGTTCCTCCAGCTTTTGCCGCATCGCCAAATTGACGAGGGTGAAAAGCACCAAACCCGGATTGGCAGCGACATCGACAAGGATGCGTTCGAGATGCGCTTCGGACCGAACCATCGGCCAGAAATGCTTGACCACATCAACCTCGTCAAACTGCGCGAGCGCCGCCTTGGCAATATTCTCCAGCGTTTCGCCAGTTGAGTCCGATAACAGGTGGAGATGGATGCGGTTTTGCAAAAGATTTATCCCTTACGCACAGCTTTGTGGGCTGCTTGGGGATAAATCAAGGGATGAAAATGGGGATGGCTTTTATGCCGGATGCATCCTGACTCTCTCTCGGATTCGGGCACAGTTCATCCACAGCCGGAAAGCCTGTTCCACAGCCTGTGAATAACGGGGAAAGTCAGAACCGAATCGTGCCAATCCAAGCCAGCCAAAGAGTCAATATGTTGGCAAAAGATAGATATGTGCCTAAGGGCCACACTTGCCCACAGCGCATCATATTTCATCATCCTTATATCTATTATTTGTTTATTGGATTCCTGCATGGCGACCAAACAGCCCGTCCGTAAATTGCTCGCTGTCCTGCGTGGGGAAAAGCTTGCAGTGCCGCCCATGTGGCTGATGCGCCAGGCTGGACGCTATCTTCCCGAATATCGTGAGCTTCGCGCGCAAAAGGGTGGATTCCTTGAGCTGGCCTATGACAGCGATGCCGCTTGTGAAATCACTTTGCAACCGATCCGCCGTTTCGGTTTCGATGGCGCGATCCTGTTTTCGGATATCCTCGTTGTCCCGCATGCCATGGGGCAGGATCTGTGGTTCGAAACCGGAGAAGGGCCGCGACTGGCACCCAAGCTCGCCGAATATGATTGGCAAAAACTGGTACCCGCGCCCGAGCGCCTGAATCCGGTATATGAAACGGTTCGCAAGGTCCGTGCCGCCTTGCCAGCCGAAACCACCTTCTTGGGCTTTGCAGGCAGCCCCTGGACCGTGGCAACCTATATGGTCGCCGGACAGGGCAGCAAGGACCATGCAGAGACGCGCAGCCTTGCCTATGCGGACCCGGTGAAGTTTGGCGAGCTGATTGATGCCATAACTGCAACCACCATCGATTATCTGTCGAAGCAGATCGAAGCGGGTGTCGATGCGGTGCAATTGTTCGACAGTTGGGCTGGTTCGCTCTCCCCGGCGCAATTCGAACGCTGGGTCATTGCGCCCAATGCTGCGATCGTATCTGCATTGCGTGCGCGCCATCCCGACACGCCGATCATCGGTTTCCCCAAAGGTGCAGGGGGCAAGCTTCCTGCTTATGCCCGTGAAGTATGCCCTGATGCGTTGGGCCTGGATGAAACTGTCGATCCGCTATGGGCACATGCCTCGCTGCCCGAAAATCTTCCGGTGCAGGGCAATCTTGATCCGCTGGCACTGATGGCGGGTGGGGAAGCGCTTGAGTCAGCGGTTGCGCATATCCTCAAGGCGTTTGAATCGCGGCCGCATATTTTCAATCTCGGCCCCGGCATTTTGCAGCACACCCCCATTGCGCATGTCGAAAAGCTGCTTAATTTGGTCCGCGGGGGATAACCAAGGCGGATTCCCGAATGACGGAAACCATCGCATTGCTCTATTTCTGGCTCAAATCGGCGCACATCATTTTCGTCATCTTCTGGATGGCGGGGCTTTTCATGCTTCCGCGCTTCTTTGTGTACCACCAGGAAAGCCTGCAAGGTTCTGAAGAAGAGTCACGCTGGGTGGAGCGTGAGCGGCGGTTGGTCCGCATCATCCTGAACCCGGCGATGATCATTGTCTGGATCGTTGGTTTATTACTCACCTGGCATATCGGGGCGTTCAGCGAAGGCTGGTTCCATCTGAAGCTCCTCGCTGTGTTGGGTCTTTCCGCCTATCATGGCTGGATGGTCGGTTATTCCAAGAAGCTGGCCGCAGGCGAGCGGCCATTGGAGGGCAAGAAACTGCGCATCCTCAATGAAGTTCCCGGCATTGCTGCGGCGGTTATTGTGATACTCGTCGTCGCCAAGCCGTTTTGACCGGCATTGACTAATCGGGCCTGAAAGCTTAATTGAAAAGCCAAGCCCGTCCTGGGCGTGAGGCGCATTCCTCTTTCCAACGACAACGCGCCATCGAACTTTCCATATATTCCGGCAGCTCTTTACGCCGGTAATCCAATTTCCAGCGGAACCACGCACATGCATTTGAAAGACCTCAAGAACAAGAAACCCGCCGAACTCGTCTCGATGGCTGAAGAGCTGGAGATTGAGGGCGCATCAACGCTGCGCAAGCAGGATCTGATGTTCGCGATCTTGAAAGAGATGGCAGAGGATGGTGAGCAGATCATCGGCGAAGGCACGATTGAGGTACTCCCCGACAGCTTCGGCTTCCTGCGTTCGCCTGAGGCAAACTATCTCGCCGGACCTGACGACATTTATGTCTCGCCCAACATGGTGCGCCAATATGGCCTGCGCACCGGCGACACCGTTGAAGGTGAAATCCGCGCGCCCAAGGATGGCGAGCGTTATTTTGCGCTCACCAAGGTGCTCAAGGTCAATTTCGACGATCCCGATGCTGTCCGCCACCGGGTCAATTTCGATAACCTGACTCCGCTTTATCCGGATCAGAAGCTAACGCTCGATACGCTTGATCCCACCGTCAAGGACAAGTCGGCGCGCGTCATCGATATCATCAGCCCGCAGGGCAAGGGCCAGCGCGCCCTGATCGTCGCACCGCCGCGTACCGGTAAAACCGTGTTGCTGCAGAATATAGCCAAGGCGATTACCGACAACCATCCCGAAGTCTTCCTGATCGTTCTGCTCATCGACGAACGCCCCGAGGAAGTCACCGACATGCAGCGCAGCGTGAAGGGTGAGGTCGTCTCCTCGACCTTTGACGAGCCTGCAACCCGCCACGTCCAGGTCGCCGAAATGGTGATCGAAAAGGCGAAGCGCCTCGTGGAGCACAAGCATGACGTCGTCATCCTGCTCGACTCGATTACCCGCCTTGGTCGCGCCTACAACACCGTTGTCCCTTCATCGGGCAAGGTGTTGACCGGTGGTGTCGATGCTAACGCATTGCAACGTCCTAAGCGCTTCTTCGGCGCCGCGCGTAATATCGAGGAAGGCGGTTCGCTCTCGATTATCGCCACCGCGCTGATCGATACTGGTAGCCGCATGGACGAAGTGATCTTCGAGGAATTCAAAGGCACGGGTAACTCCGAAATCGTCCTTGATCGCAAGGTCGCTGACAAGCGCATCTTCCCGGCGCTCGATGTCGGTAAATCGGGCACGCGCAAGGAAGAACTGCTGGTCGAGAAGGACAAGCTCACCAAGATGTGGGTGCTGCGCCGTATCCTGATGCAGATGGGCACCGTCGACGCGATGGAATTCCTGCTCGACAAGATGAAGGATTCGAAGACCAACGAAGACTTCTTCGATTCGATGAACCAATAATAGGGTTCCGCCGATGCCAAAGGTTATCCTTGTCGTCGGCTGCACCGGTGCGGGCAAAACAACCTATGCCCGCAAATTGGCGGACGAGCTGGGCGCGCTGCGCTTTTCGATCGATGAATGGATGGTGCCGCTTTTCGGCCCCGACCAACCTGATCCGATCCGTTTTGACTGGATGATCGAGCGGGTGAATCGGTGCGAAGCGATGATTTTCGCGATGGTGCAGCAGGCTGCGACGTGCGGACTTCCTTCGGTGCTCGACCTGGGATTTACCCAGAAGCAGCATCGCGAGAAATTCCGGCAACTTTGCGCAGATGCTGGGCTGGATGCCGTGGTGCACTTCGTCGATGTACCGCGCGAAACGCGCTGGCAACGCGTTCAGGATCGCAACATCCGGCAGGGTGAAACCTACGCGATGCAGGTTGATCGTTCGATGTTTGATTTTATGGAGCAGATGTGGGAACCGCCCACGCAAGACGAATGGGAAACAGGCGGCGGTTGCCGCATTGCCTTCTGAGCCGCCACAGCTACAAATAGGAACAAGATGCTAGACCTGATCACATTGGCCAGCCACGTTGCTGCGACGACTGCACCCTCGCTGGGTGGCCCCGCCGAAATCTGGGCGGCGATCGTCAAGGATTTCTCCAATATCACCAGCCCGTCGGCGTTCAGCGCCTTCCTGCAGGTGTTGATGATCGACATCGTGCTGGCGGGGGATAATGCCATCGTTGTTGGCGCGCTTGCGGCCGGCCTTCCGGCAGACCAGCGCAAGAAGGTGATCGCAATTGGTGTGATTGCGGCTTTGGTACTGCGCATCGTCTTCGCACTGATGGTGACATGGCTGCTGGGCATTGTCGGCCTGATCTTTGCCGGCGGGGTGCTGTTGCTGTGGGTCGCCTGGCGCATGTACCGCGATATCGCGGTCGATCATGCGACCGATTCCCCAGGTTCGCCTGAAATCGAAGGCGACGAGGATTCGGGCATCAAGCCGGCGAAAAGCTTTGTCGGTGCGGCGTGGGCCGTTGCCTTGGCCGACGTTTCGATGAGCCTCGACAATGTGCTGGCGGTTGCCGGTGCCGCAAAGGACCATCCGGGTATCCTGATCGTCGGCCTGATCTTTGCGGTCGCGCTGATGGGTGTGGCCGCCAATATCATCGCCAAATATATCGAGCGCTACAAATGGATCGCGTGGATCGGTCTTGCGGTCATCGTCTATGTTGCGATCAAGATGATCTATGACGGTTGGGTTGATCCGCAGCTTGGCCTTGGAAAATTTGTTGCCCCGTTGATCGGCGGTTGAGCTTAAAGGTTATGGCGAGCCTCTGGACCGAACAACCGGAACTGGAGGGTCGCCATGTCCTGCTGCGGCCAATGGTCCGCAGCGACGGGCCGGCAATCGTCGATGCGGCGAGCGATGGCAGGTTGTGGGAGCTATTCTATACTTCGGTTCCTGATGCGGACGGTATCGAAACCTATCTCGACACCGCCTTGGCCGAAAAGGGTTTTGGCCGGGCGATGCCGTTTGTCGTTATCGAGAAAGCCAGTGGTAAAATCATTGGTGCCACCCGTTATCTGCGCATGAACGAAGATGCCCTGCGGCTGGAAATAGGCGCGACCTTCTACGCCAAACGGACACAACGAACCGCAATCAACAGCGAGACCAAGCTGCTTTTGCTTCAACACGCGTTTGAAGCGCTGAATTGCCAATGCGTCCAGATCAGGACCGATGCCTTTAACTTCCAATCGCAAAGAGCGATTGAGCGCTTGGGTGCGAAGAAAGATGGAATTCTTCGCAACCATGCATATCTCAAAGGGCGTTTACGTGATCTGGTCGTTTACTCGATAATCGCCAACGAATGGGAAGGCGTGAAGCGTAACCTGCAGATTAGGTTGGCGCGCGGCTGACGCCTAACCAAGATGCTCGTGGAAAAACGCAACCGTTCGTGAATCGGCGAGCTGCGCGCCTTCTTCATTGCGGCGATTGCCCATTTCCGCTGCAAATCCATGATCAAGACCAACATAGTCGTGCAAGACGACTTTGGGGTGCTTGTCGAGCTCGGCATGGATTGCGGCTTGCGCTTCAGGCCCGACAAAATGGTCTGCAGTCGGGATGTGGAGCATCAGCGGGTTGGCAATGGCGTGGCTTTCATTGAGCATCGTATCAATCATGACGCCATAATATCCAACCGACGCGTCGATGTCGGTGCGCGCCGCAGCCATATAGGCGAGGCGACCGCCTAGGCAGTAACCGACGCAACCGACTTTCTGCACCGCGGGCGCACCCAGTTCGCCGCGGCGAATCGCGTGGATGGCGGCTTCGATGTCCTTCACCCCGTCATTGGGCTCATATTGTCCGAAATAGCCAAAAGCTTCCTGAAGCTGTTCTTCAATATCGGGATTAAGTTCGACCCCGGGTGCAAAACGCCAGAATATATCGATGGCAACCGCCAGATAGCCAGCCTCAGCCCATTTGTCGCACTTTTGCCGGATGCCTGGATTCACGCCGAAAATTTCGGGGATCACGATCATCGCAGCTTTGGCTTCGCCGGCGGGTTTGGCGACATAGGCACCGAACATGGCGTCTTCATCGAAAGCACGAATCTTGGTCATCTCGCCCATGATCATTCTCCTGAAATCAAAAAATTGCCCCTGTCGCTTATGCCACTATAGTGTGGCGGACAATGCCGGAATATCGCCTGCGGGCAGGGAGGTAGCATGAAATTCAACATCGAAGTCGATACGACTCCTGAAGAGGTACGGCGCCTGATGGGCCTGCCCGATCTTTCCGAAGTTCATGAAGTCTATCTCGAAAAGCTCAAGACTGTCGCCGACAAGGGGCTGACGCCGGACATGGTGCAGAACATGATCCGCAACTGGGTTCCGATGGGCGACCAAAGCATGGATTTCATTAAGGGCCTGATGGGCGGCCTTGCGGGTGGCGGCCTCGCCGGCAAGGACAAGAAATAGAGTTTAACGATGGACAGCGTTGATACGATCTTCGCGCTGTCCAGCGGCGCACCACCTTCGGCCATCGGGGTGATGCGGATCAGCGGGCCTCGCGCGTTCGATGCTGTGAAGGCGCTGGCGGGAACATTGCCCCCGGCGCGCAAGGCATCGCTGCGGAAATTGCACGATCCGGAAAATGGCAGCCTTCTCGACGAGGCATTGGTGCTGGTCTTTCCCGGCCCGGCCACCGCCACGGGAGAGGATCTTGCCGAATTGCATCTGCATGGCGGACGCGCGGTTGTGCGCGGGATCGAAAACGCACTTGCCCATATCCAGGGGCTCCGCCGCGCTGAGGCAGGTGAGTTTACCCGCAGGGCCTTTGCCAATGGCCGCATCGATCTCAACGAGGCTGAAGGGCTCGCTGACCTTTTGGCAGCCGAAACCGAATGGCAACGACGCTCCGCCGCTGCCATGGCGGGCGGCGCATTCAGTGCCCAAGTGGAACAATGGCGAGAGGCACTTTTGCGCTTGGCTGCGATGCTCGAGGCCGAGCTTGATTTTTCCGATGAAGATGATGTTGGAGAACAAGATTACTCAAATATTTCAAATGGATGCATCGAACTTCATGACGCCATTTCAGGGCATTTGAATTATCCGGCAGCGGAAAAGTTGCGCGACGGCTTGCGTGTGGTGCTTGCCGGTCCGCCCAACAGCGGCAAATCCACTTTGCTCAATGCCCTTGTGTCGCGCGAAGCCGCGATAGTGTCGGATATTGCGGGGACGACCCGCGACCTCATTGAAGTGCCGGTATCGTTGGAAGGTATTCCCTTCCTTTTCACCGACACAGCCGGTTTGCGCGATGAAAGCGGGGATGTAATCGAGCTGATCGGTATGGAGCGGGCCGAACGAGCGATGGCCGAGGCGGACATGCTATTGTGGTTGGGGCCCCAAGGCGACGCGCCAAAGCATACGGCGCTTGTCCAAATCGAAGCCAAGGCGGATCTTGCGGACCATACCAGAAAGTCCGATGCGATTATCGTTTCCGCACGAACCGGGCAGGGGATGCCCGAGCTTGTTGCCTTTCTCGTAAAACATGCCCGCGACATGCTTCCGCCCCCTGATGCCTTTGCGCTCAATCAAAGGCAGCGGCATTTGCTGCGCGATACCGCGCTCTTCCTCTCACATGCATCCAGGGCGCATGATCCGCTGATCATGGCAGAGGAACTTCGCCAAGCCCGGCTCGCTCTCGACGCCTTGACCGGCAGGGCGAGCACCGAAGATATGCTCGATGCACTGTTCGGGCGATTCTGCATCGGGAAATAGGCACTGTTCCACGTGGAACATCCCGACTCATTTTGACCCTTTCCCCATGGTGCGCTATGCGCGCGAACAATGAGCAATCGTGCAGACACAGATTTCGACGTTGTCGTTGTCGGCGGCGGACATGCAGGCGTGGAAGCAGCCACTGCTGCTGCCCGCATGGGTGTGCGCACGGCACTGGTCAGTTTCGCGCGCGACACAATCGGGGCAATGTCTTGCAACCCAGCCATAGGCGGGTTGGGCAAGGGGCACCTCGTCAAGGAAGTAGATGCCTTTGACGGCCTGATCGCCCGCGCGGCTGATGATGCGGCGATCCATTACCGGATGCTCAATGCCTCAAAAGGCGCGGCCGTGCAGGGTCCGCGTATTCAGGCAGACCGCAAGTTGTTCAAGGCATCGATCCACCGGCAGGTGGCAGCGACCGAAAATCTGACCATCATTGAAGGCGAGGCCGCCGCAATGCGTTTCGCATCGGGCGCTGAACGCAAGGTCAACGGCCTGGAGCTTGCTGATGGCACGATACTGGGTGCCAATGCAGTGATCCTGTGCACCGGCACATTTCTGGGCGGAACCTTGTTCCGCGGGGAAGAGCGGCTGACCGGCGGCCGGATCGGAGAGCAAAGCGCGATGAAGCTCGCGCAGCAGATTCGTGGGGCGGCCTTGCCCATGGCGCGCCTGAAGACGGGGACACCTCCCAGGTTGGATGGTCGGACGATCAATTGGGCGGTGCTGGAAGAGCAGCCATCTGATGGCGGAAGCTGGACCATGTCCGCTATGACGCCTGCCCGCCACGTGCCGCAGCTCTTTTGCGCGATAACCCGCACCAACGCGCAGACACATGAAATCATCCGTGGTGGCCTTGATCGCTCCCCGCTATTTGGCGGAGCAATTCAGGGGCAGGGGCCGCGCTATTGCCCATCGATCGAAGACAAGATTTTCCGCTTTGGTGACCGCGAAGGTCACCAGGTTTTTCTTGAGCCCGAAGGGCTGGATAGCCACCTCATTTATCCCAATGGTATCTCGACATCGTTGCCAACCGACGTGCAGCTTGCGATGGTTCGTTCGATGCCGGGGCTCGAAGCTGTGGAGATGGTGGTTCCTGGTTACGCTGTCGAGTATGACTATATCGATCCGCGCGCCCTCGATCGCACATTGAAAGTACGGGAGTTGGAGGGGCTATACTGCGCCGGACAGATCAATGGCACCACGGGTTATGAAGAAGCGGCGGCCCAAGGGCTGGTAGCAGGAATGGGCGCCGCCAGTGCCATTCTCGGCCAGGAAATGCCCGCACTCGATCGATCGAACAGCTACATTGCCGTGATGGTTGATGACCTTGTCTTGCACGGGGTGACCGAACCCTATCGCATGCTGACCGCGCGCGCCGAATACCGTCTCCGCCTGCGGGCGGACAATGCCGCAACTCGGCTGACGCCTTTGGGCATTGCTGCAAATGTTGTAGGCGCTGAACGGCGTAAGCATTTCGAAGCCAAGGCAGCCGAAAAGGCTGCGTTACTCGACGCCATCCAGCATGCAGCAACCGCGGAGCAGTTGATCCGGGCAGGCGTTCCGGTGAAGCGCGATTCAGGAAAAATGGCGCTGATTGAATGGTTGCGTTTCCCCGACGTCCAACTGGCCGACCTGCTCGACTTGATTCCCACCGAATCTGTTTCACGTGAAACAAGAGGCGAATGGTCGACCGATGTTGTTGCAGAGGCTGAGCAAGACGGTCGTTATGCGCCTTATGTCGACCGGCAGGCCGCCGAACTGCGCGATCTCGCCGCAAATGAGCAGATCCGTATTCCCGACGCGTTGGATTATCGAAGAATAGCTGGACTCTCTAACGAGATGGTCGAGCGCCTCGATAGCGCACGGCCAGAGACACTTGCCGCAGCTAGTCGAATCAGGGGTATCACTCCGGCTGCACTGGCCGCCATACTCGTCCATGCCAAGCGCGCCCGTGGCGACAAGCAGGCGGCATGACCGAAGATGATGCGCAAAAATGGCTGGCAGAGCATTTCGATGTTTCACGTGAAACATGGTCAAAGCTCGAAGCCTTTATCGAGTTCCTCAAAGCCGAAGCGCAGCAGCAGAACCTGATCTCGGCTTCGACAATGGAACATGTCTGGACGCGGCATATCGTCGACAGCGCGCAATTGTTACAATTTGCGCCATCCGAGCCTGCAAATTGGATCGACCTTGGCTCAGGCGCGGGCTTTCCGGGATTGGTTATCGCGTTACTCAGCGACTGGCACGTCACGCTTGTCGAATCGCGCGCCAAGCGAATCGACTATCTGAACCGCGCCATCGCACAGTTGCGCCTCGAATCCCGCGTAAACGTCGCTGGAATGCCGGTTGAGCGTGTCGAGACGCAGAAATTTGCGGTCATTAGCGCGCGTGCGTTCGCACCTCTCCCCAAATTGCTCGACTTATCCGCGCGATTTTCCACAGATAAGACAATATGGCTGCTGCCAAAGGGTCGAAATGCGGTTAATGAACTTGAGGAAGCCCGCAAGGCATGGGAACTTGATTTTTCGGTCCAACCTAGCGTGACCGACCCTGAAGCAGGGATTTTGACAGGCACTGTGCGCGAACCCAGGCAAATTCCGCCCAAAAAGGCGAAATCCAGGGTGTTGGCGAAAGGACGGCGGAAGAAATGATTCGGATCGCCATAGCGAACCAGAAAGGCGGCGTCGGAAAGACGACGACGGCCATTAACCTTGCCACCGCGCTCGCCGCCTGCGGCCGCCGCTGCCTGCTGATCGACCTCGACCCGCAGGGAAACGCATCGACCGGGCTTGGCGTGAAAACCGCAGACCGCGAATATAGCAGTTATGATCTGCTGATGGGCGATGCGAAACTCGTAGATGCCGTCTCTGGAACGATGATTCCTGGCCTCGATATCCTGCCTGCAACCGTAGACCTGTCGGGTGCGGAGGTCGAGCTGGTTGATCATGCTGATCGCGCCCACAAGCTTCAAAAGGCTCTGGCCGAAGAGGAGGCACGCTGGGATGTGTGCCTGATCGATTGTCCGCCATCGCTGGGCATGCTGACGATCAACGCGCTGGTTGCTGCGGATTCTATCCTCGTGCCCTTGCAATGTGAATTTTTCGCGTTGGAAGGATTAAGTCAGCTTTTACAAACAGTTGAACGCATCCAGAACCGTTTCAATCCGTCCCTCTCGATCCTGGGCGTGGCTTTGACGATGTTCGACCGGCGTAACCGCCTGACCGACCAGGTGGCGGAAGATGTTCGCTCTTGCCTTGGGAATTTGGTGTTCGAAACGGTTATTCCCCGCAATGTTCGCTTGTCCGAGGCTCCCAGCCACGGACTGCCGGCCTTGATTTATGATCATCGCTGCAGCGGTTCCGAAGCCTATATGAACCTCGCGCGCGAGTTGCTTGCGCGGTTGCCCGCACGGGAGATGGCGGCATGAGCGAAGGTGACAAGCCGCAACGCAAGAAAATGGGGTTGGGCAGGGGGCTTGATGCCTTGCTGGGCGAAGTGTCGCTTGATCGCTCGGCCAGTCGAGTGGCCGGTGGTGGCGAGGCGCCTTCAAGCGCGGCTTCATCATCGTCCGAAGGTGTGGTGTCGATCGCGATTGCCGACATCCACCCCAACCCGGCACAGCCGCGCCGGCATTTCAGCGAGGAATCGCTCCAGGAACTCGCCGCCAGCCTCAAACGGCATGGTCTGATCCAACCGATTCTGGTCCGCCCGCATGGCGGCGGCTATCAAATCGTAGCAGGTGAACGGCGCTGGCGCGCTGCGCAGCGGGCGCAATTGCACCAGGTCAAGGCTATCGTTCGCGAGCTGTCGGACGAGGAAACGCTCGAAATTGCGCTGATTGAGAATATCCAGCGTCAGGATCTAAACCCGATCGAAGAGGCAGAGGCCTATCGCAAGCTGTGCGATGATTTCGGCCACAGCCAAAGCGAGTTGGCCGCCATCGTCGAGAAATCGCGCAGCCATGTGGCTAATATGATGCGCCTGCTCGAATTGCCGCTTCTGGTTCGCGAGATGGTGATCGAAGGCAAATTGTCGATGGGCCATGCTCGCGCCTTGCTGGGCAGCGACGACAGCGCGCGTTTGGCCGCAGTCGTTGTCAAGCAAGGCCTTTCCGTCCGCCAAACCGAAGCTCTTGTTCGCCGGTCGCGTGTAGAGGAGGGCAAGGCACCGAAGCCGCGCGTGACCGAAGCGACAGCGAGTGACGCCGATATTCGTGCTGTCGAACAGCACCTGGGGGACCTGTTGGGCCTGCGGGTAAAGATAGCACATAAAGGTGCTGGAGGCGCAGGAGCGGTTACCTTTGAGTATCGCAGCCTCGACCAGCTGGACATGCTGTGCCAGCGTCTAACCGGCGAGCAGTTCTAATCTTTTTCATGGTTTTACAATTACTTCCGTAAGTAAATTGTAGGAAGTTAACAGGCTAAATCACGCAATATCAAATATTTGACAGGTAAATGCCTTGTTTGGCGTTAACCATAAGTTGCAGCGTGATCTTATGAAATTCCCGCCATAAGCGGCAATGAATGCAGTGGGGCATTCCGAATTTATATGTCGCAATAAGGGACCAGATACATGATCAACAAGATGAAGCTTGCGCTTGCTGGCGCAGTTATCGCTACCGGCATGGTTTCGAATGCCGCTTACGCTGCCACTGAACAGGCTGACGCAACCGTCCAGGTTCTTGCAGCTGTCCAGCTTTCGGCTGTTACCGACTTGAACTTCGGCGTTGTCGCTGCCTCGGCTGCCGGTGGCACTGTAACTTTGGGTGCTGCATCGGGCGCAACCCCGTCGGCTACCGGTGTTATCGCCATCAGCGGCGGTGCTCCAGCCAGCTTCCAGGTAACGCAGGCAACCACGGGCGAAGTGATCGCGCTTTCGGTCGGCAACCCGACCCCGCTGTCGAACGGCGTTGGTGCCGATATCGCACTGTCGGGCCTGACGCTGTCGAACAGCTCCATCACCTTCAACTCGGCCTCGTTGCAGACCGTGTATGTTGGTGGCACGATCTCGCTCAACCCGAACCAGGCAGCGGGCACCTATACCGGTACCTTCGACGTTACCGCTGAATATCAATAAGGACCAGTTCGCAGCTTTTACGCTGCTGTTGCACGGATTAACCTCGGTGGCCCAGTGCCACCGGGGTTTTTCTATACTCGCGATGCTATCGTTAGCAGCTTGGTAACCATGTCCTGTTAGTCCGAAATGGAGGGGTAGCCCTCCAAATTGGACCAGACAAGACAGGTATTGTGATGAAAATTCTTCGGAATTTGGCGACCGCCATTGTGGGCGGGTTGGTCGCGATTTCGGCAGTTTGTGGCAGTGCCGCACATGCCGCAGGCGATCTGCTCGTAGCTCCGACACGAGTCATCCTCGATGGCAAACGCGGTACACAGGTAATCCTCAACAATGTTGGTGCCGAGGAGATGACATATCGCATCTCGTTGGAAATCAAGCGCATGGGTCCGGATGGCCGGCTGGAGGATATCGATCCTGCATCAACCACCGATGCCGAAAAGTCGGCTTTGTCGCTGGTGCGCTATGCGCCGCGCCGCGTTACCCTGCCGCCCAACCAGCCGCAGTCGATCCGGATCGGGTTGAACCCGGCTGACAGCCTTCCCGGCGGCGAATATCGCGTCCACATGCTGTTTCGCGCGATACCCAAGACACAGGGAGTCGGCGAAGAAACCAACGCTAACGACCTGAAGATCCAGCTCATCCCGCTTTATGGCATCACAATCCCGATCATCGTTCGCAAAGGCAATCTGACCGCCACGGCAGCGTTGGCCAATGCGCGGTTGGGACGCGATGAGGACGGCCCGGTTCTGGAAATCGATGCCACGCGAAAAGGCAACCGATCGGTCTATGGCGAGTTTCGCATTACCAAAGCCGGTCAGTCGCAACCTGTGATCGTGCAGAAAGGCATTGCGATTTACCCCGAGGTTGAAAAGCGCAAGGTGGAACTGGCGCTGAGCGACGCGGAAGCGGCAACCATTCGCGGCAGCGAAGTGGTGATTGCCTATCACGAGTCACCGGAAAATGGCGGCGGGTTGATCGCCGAGCTTCGTACTGTGGTGCGCTGAGCAGGATAGCGCAGAGCCAAGCGGCAACCACGATGAAGTCGATACTTTCCAAATTCTGCCAGGGCTTTGTTGCTCTTGCACTTGCCACCGGTGCCTTGCTGGCCCCGGTGGTTCCTGCATTTGCGCAGGCCGCCTGGAAAGCAAATGACGACGACCAACTGCTGCTTGATGTCAGAGCCGGTCGTTACCGTGTGGGTGATGGCGTGCGCGGATATCAGACCAATACTGGCGTGTGCATCGATTTTGCCGATTTGATCATCGCGCTCGACCTTCCCGTCCGCCTTGACAAAAAGTCGCGCCGCGCAACTGGCTGGTTGTTCGAAGAAAGCCGCACCTTCACCCTCGACCGCGAAGCTGGTAGAGTACAAATCATGAACAAAAGTTCGGCGCTTTCAGCGTCGGACGTATATGACACGCCGGAAGGCTGGTGCGTCGACACCAAAGCCTTGTCGCGTTGGCTCGATGTAACATTGGCGCCAGAGCTTTCCGAAGCCCTGCTCGTGATCAAGGCAGATCGCAAACTTCCCTTTGAACTGGCCGAGGAGCGTAAGGAGCGCGCGGCCAAATCGCGGCCGATAGCGACCTTTGACCTGCGCAACCTGCCCCAGGCCAAGGATGCCTATCGTTTCTGGCGCACGCCCTCGGTCGACGTCGTGGCGTCAACCGGGATTAGTCGCGAAAGCAACGGCCGGGCCAAGGCCAATGCGAGTTATGACCTGTTCGCCAGCGGAGAAATTGCAGGGGCATCGTTCGATGCGCGCCTCACGTCCAACGAACGCGGCGTCCCGGAAAGTTTCCGCGTGCGCGCCTATCGGACAAGCGCAGAAGGTGAATTGCTGGGCCCATTCAAGGCTACGCATTTCGGAATTGGCGATGTCAGCCTGCCCGCTTCGTTCGTGGGCAGCCAATCGACGCCCGGTCGCGGGCTTTTCGTCACCAATCGGCCTTTATCGCGTCCCGACAATTTTGATCGCACCAGCTTCCGCGGTGAACTTCCCGAAGGCTGGGATGCCGAACTCTATCGTAACGACCAGCTGATCGGCTACTTTCAGAGCCGCGGCGATGGCCGTTACGAATTCCTCGATGTTCCGCTGCTTTACGGGCAGAACCGGATCGAGGTCGTGCTTTATGGACCACAAGGGCAGATCCGCCGCGATGTGCGGATGATACCCGTTGGCGCGAATTCGATACCGCCGAGGGAAACCTATTATTGGGCCGGGGTCCAGGACGCCGGGCGCGACCTGTTCAACTTCGGCGACAGCGACGATCGGCCTTATAACGGTTTACGCGGTGGTTTTGGAATCGAGCGCGGGCTTGATGCCAAGACGTCAATCGGCGCCGCGGTTATCAGCGCGATCTATGAAGGGGCACGTCAAAGCTATGCCGAGGCAATGATCCGTCGCGCCATGGGCCCGACACTGGTCGAAGTGGCGGGTGCGGCAGATATTGATGGTGGTTATGCGGTCCGCGGCCAGATGCTGGGCCAGTTCGGAGATGCAATGGTGGGTGCACAAACGCTTTGGCTGTTCGGGGGCTTCCGCAGCGAGCAATATGTTGCCGGTTTGCGTGCCGAACATGCAATCTCCATCGATCACAGCCTGAAAATCGGTACGAAGAGCGTGCCTTATGGCGTGAGCGCGACCTATCGCAAATGGCTCAACGGCAATAGCTCGGTCGAAGCCAAGGCGCGATTATCATTTAATATCAATAACATAACTGCATCCACAGACCTGATCTGGGAACAGATGAAATTCGCATTTGGCAGCGATCCTCCACACAAGCTGGATGCACAGTTGCGGCTTAGCGGACGTGTGGGCGGATTGCGCCTGCGCGGCGAGGCGCGCTTTGGCATCATGGGTGATAAGGGTTTCAAGGAATCGCGCATCACCGGTGAATGGCGTGCAGATGAAAAGGCAAATTGGCGAGCTGAACTCGGCTATGATGCGCTCAACAAGCGTGGCCGGGCGACTTTTGGCTATACCCGCCATTTCGAGAAATTTGCCCTTTCGGGGCAAGTGATGGGGGCGACCGACGGTGCGGTTGCCGCGCAACTGAGTGTTGCCTTCAGCATGGGCCCCAACCCGCATGGCAAGGGTTTCCACATGTCGTCGCAAAAGCTTGCATCGAGCGGACAGGCAGCCGTACTCGTCTACCAGGATCTGAACGCAGATGGCATCCGGCAGCCCAATGAACCTGTTGAAAAATCAGTGGAAATTACCGCTGGGTTGAATGGCCGCGGCAAAGCGACCGATGAACGCGGGCAAACCGTCATTGGCGGGCTTGAGCCCTATGTGCCGATCCTGATCGGCATCGATGCGGGCAGCCTTCCCGATCCGTTCGTGCAACCTGCTACAAGTGGAGTGGTGGTTACCCCGCGGCCGGGTATTCCTATGATTGTCGAACTGCCGCTCGTCTCGGCCGGTGAAATCAGCGGTTACCTCATCAAAGAAGGTGGCCGGGCATTAACCGGGGTCGATATCGAACTCCTCGACAAGGCTGGCCGTGTCGTAAAGACCACGCGCGCCGAATATGACGGCTTCTTCCTGTTCGAAAGCGTGCCTTACGGCCAATATCGTATGCGCCTAAGTGCCGTTGCTGCCGGCATTGTCGGTGTGCAGCCGGATGTAAGCGTCGCCGCATCGCTTGATCGCAAGAACCCGACGGTCGATCTGGGGCAAATTGTGCTCAAACCTTCGCAGCGGATCGCCGCAAGCAACTAGCTTGACCTGCCTGCCACAACGCGCTTTGGCAGGGGCATGACAATCGAGACACTATCGACCAATCGCAGCTTCGGCGGAACGCAGGGCGTCTACGCCCATGATTCTTCCGAAACCGGCACGCGCATGACTTTTTCGGTTTTCGTGCCGGATCACGCACCGGGCGCCAAGTTGCCTGTGATCTGGTATCTTTCGGGGCTGACCTGCACCCATGCCAATGTCACCGAAAAAGGTGAGTTCCGCCGGGCATGTGCCGAACTCGGCCTGATTTTTGTTGCGCCCGACACCTCTCCCCGCGGAGCGGATGTGCCCGATGATCCTGCTGGTGCGTATGATTTCGGTTTGGGTGCGGGTTTTTATGTAGATGCAACACAGCCGCCTTTCGCCAAGCATTACCGTATGCGCAGCTACATCGAGCATGAGCTGCCGGAATTGGTGGCCGGCAACTTCCCGGTGGATATGGCGCGGCAGGGTATCATGGGCCATTCGATGGGCGGCCATGGCGCGCTGACCATTTCGTTGCGCAATCCCGGGCGGTTCCGCTCGACATCCGCCTTCGCCCCGATCGTCGCACCCTCGCAAGTTCCATGGGGGCATAAAGCGCTCGACGGTTACCTTGGTACGGATCAAGCGGCGTGGCAGGAATATGATGCCTGCGCCTTGATCGATGGCGGTGCGCGGCTACCCGACCTTCTGGTTGACCAGGGGGACGCAGACAATTTCCTCACCGAGCAGTTGAAAACCCATTTGCTTGAGGAAGCTTGCACCCGTGCCGGGCAGAAGGCGACCATCCGGATGCAGCCGGGCTATGATCATAGCTATTATTTCATCTCTACCTTCATGGCCGAACATCTTGCCTGGCACGCTGATCGGCTGAAATGAGGCTGCGCTTATGAGAGTTTTGGGCGCGATCCTCGCCGGCGGGCAATCGCGCCGTTTTGGATCGGACAAGGCCAGTGCGTTGTTAGACGGTAAGCCGCTGCTAGATCATGTAGCGGACGCGCTGCGCGGGCAGACCAAGGCATTGGTGGTTGCAGGAAGGGCGTGGCCGGGCATCGAAAGCGTGGCCGACTTGCCAAGCCCCGGCTTCGGACCATTGGCCGGATTAGCGGGTGCACTCGATCATGCATGGCGTCATGATTTTGATGCCGTGCTCAGCAGCGGTTGTGATGTGATCGGCTTGCCCGGAAATCTGGCAGAGCAACTGGGGACCGCTCCGTCCATCGCCTCTGACCTGCCTATCATCGGGCTTTGGCCCGTTGCGCTCCGCACATCACTGCTTGAATGGTTGGCAAACCCGCAAAACCGTTCGGTCTATGCCTTCGCCGCGCACATCGGCGCCCGCAAGGTCGATCTCAAGGCTGCGCTCAGGAACGTTAATCGGCCCGAAGACCTTGCATGACAGGCTGGCATTGGCTGCCATGCACGCTTATCTAGTCAACCGAATCGTGCGGGTGTAGCTCAATGGTAGAGCAGCAGCTTCCCAAGCTGACGACGGGGGTTCGATTCCCCTCACCCGCTCCATCCCCGCCGCAAAGCTTTTCCAAAACGCCAAAGCCGTTATAGGCTTGCGCGATGATTGACTGCTCTGCGCCTTTTGTCTTGCTTGACGATGCTCGGCGCAGCGATGCGTCTCCGGCGCGGTTATATTGCAAGCCTCGGCAGATCATCTGCGCCAATGACCAAAGCGAGATTGAGAAGGCACTTGATGCCGTCGCGGATGCGCAACGCGGCAGCCTGCATGCAGCAGGTTTCATAGCCTATGAAGCCGGCTTCGCCATCGAACCACGATTGGCAGCGCAGCTCACCGACCATGCATTGCCGACCCCGCTGTTGTGGTTTGGCCTTTTTGACGGGTTTGAGGAAATCGCGGCACACCATGTAGCAGACATGCTCCCCGATCCGGAAGGGTGCTGGCTCGGGCCCGTCTGGCCATCGATTACGCGGACCGAATATGAACGCGCGTTTTTGGCGGTGGAAAATTACATCGAGGCAGGCGACATCTATCAGGCCAACCTGACTTTCCGGGCGAACGCTGCCTATGCCGGTAATCCGCTGGCGCTTTATGCAGCGATCCGCCCGCGCGCCGCTGCAGGTTATGGCGGCGTGATCTGGACGGGGAAGGATTGGTTCCTCTCCTTTTCGCCAGAGCTATTCTTCGCTTTGCGCGCGGGCCGTGTGACAGCAAAGCCGATGAAGGGAACTGCGCTGCGAAATGCTGACGCAGCCATCGATGCGGGCCTGGCCGATGAACTGCGCACCGATCCCAAACAACGTGCAGAAAATTTGATGATTGTCGATCTTCTGCGCAACGATCTGTCGCGCGTTGCCAAGCCGGCATCGGTCGAGGTGCCGCAACTGTTCGATATCGAAAGCTATCCGACGGTGCATCAGATGACATCGACCGTCACCGCAGAGTTGGCGGACGGGAAAAATGTCATCGATTTGCTGCGTGCCATATATCCCTGCGGCTCGATTACCGGTGCGCCCAAAATCCGGGCCATGCAGATCATCGATGAACTCGAAACCGCGCCGCGCGGCATTTATTGCGGTTCCTTCGGCAGGATCGATCCCAATGGCGATGCGGCGTTCAACGTGGCCATTCGAACATTTCACTTGAATGAAACGACCAAGCAGGCAAGCTTGGGGCTTGGTTCAGGCGTGGTTGCGGATTCAGAAGCGGCAACCGAATGGGCGGAATGCTTGGCCAAGGGGGAATTTGCGCGGGTGCAAAGACGCGATTTTGATCTGATTGAAACGATGCGCTTTGAAACAGCCGCGGGCATATTGCGGCTGGAAATGCATCTCGAGCGCATGAAGGCAAGCGCGCAGGCGCTGGGTTTTGAATTTGATCGGCACGAGGCGCGCAACCGCCTCCACGCGGCGACTTTCCATCTGGAACAGGATGCACGGATACGCTTGCTTGCCTCGCGTACCGGAACCCTCTCGGTAGAGATTGGCGCCTTGCCTGTTGCGCCGGATAAGGCATGGCGCGTCGCGGTGGTTCCCCTGCCAGTTGACAGCGGCGATTTCCGATTGCGGCACAAGACAACCGACCGCGCATTTTATGATGCTGCCCGCAAGTCGGTTGGTGCCGACGAGGTGTTATTCACAGATCAGCAGGGCGAAATCACTGAAGGCAGCTTCACTTGCCTCTTTGTCGAGCGCGATGGTCAATTGCTGACGCCGCCGCTTGCGCGAGGGCTTTTGCCATCAATTTTGCGCCGCGAGTTGCTGGAAAGCGGACGCGCGATTGAGGCAAATCTGACTCCAGCCGATCTCGACGCGGGTTTCTTCCTCGGCAACAGTTTGCGTGGGCTGATTCCGGCCAGAAGGGTTGCGTAATTTCCACGCTGGCTCTAGGGGCAAGCGCGCAATCTTGCTTCGTCCTATACAGCTTCGGGAATAAGAAATGATCGACAGGCTTTCCGCCGCACTGGGCCGCATCGCGCCCTCGCCCACGCTCGCAATGTCGGGCCGCGTTTTGGAAATGAAAGCGCGCGGGCTGGATGTGATTGGCCTTTCCGCGGGCGAACCCGATTTCGATACCCCCGATTTCGTCAAGGACGCCGCGATCGAGGCGATCCGTTCGGGCAAGACCAAATATACCGCTGTAGACGGCATCCCCGAGTTGAAAGCTGCGATCCAGGCGAAGTTCAAGCGCGACAATGGTATCGACTACACCACCAAGCAGATTACTGTGAATGCGGGCGGCAAGCACACCTTGTTCAACGCGCTGGTCGCCACTGTCGACCATGGGGATGAGGTTATCATCCCGGCACCTTATTGGGTGAGCTACCCCGACATCGTCCAGTTTGCAGGCGGTACGCCGGTCGTGTTGCTGGCAGGTGCCGATCAGGGGTACAAGATCACCCCCGCGCAACTTGACGCTGCGATCACGCCCAAGACCCGCTGGCTGATCCTGAACTCGCCGTCGAACCCGACCGGTGCCGCTTATACAGCGCTTGAGTTGCAGGCGCTGGGCGAAGTCTTGCTCAAGCATCCGCATGTCATGCTGCTGACCGACGATATGTATGAGCATATCTGGTATGCGCAGCAGCCCTTTGCGACGATGCTGCAGGTCTGCCCGGAATTGTACGACCGCACGCTCACCATGAATGGCGCGTCCAAGGCCTACGCCATGACCGGCTGGCGTATCGGCTATGCCGGCGGCCCCGAATGGCTGATCAAGGCCATGGGCGATCTGCAATCGCAATCGACCAGCAACCCCTGCTCGATCAGCCAATATGCGGTTGCCGCTGCGCTCAACGGCCCGCAGGATTTCCTGAAGGAACGCAACGCCAAGTTCAAGGAGCGCCGCGACCTTGTTGTTTCGATGCTCAACGATGCGCCGGGGCTGAACTGCCCGACGCCCGAAGGCGCTTTCTATGTTTATCCCGATGCCAGCGGCGTGATGGGTAAGACGACGCCCAAGGGTAAGAAGATCGAAACCGATGCCGACCTGATCGACTATTTCCTCGAAGATTGGAATGTTGCGGCGGTGCATGGCGCGGCCTTCGGTCTCTCGCCGGGCTTCCGCATCAGCTACGCAACTTCGGCTGAAGTGCTGCGCGAAGCGTGCACACGAATCCAGTCGGCGTGCGCAGCACTCGTTTGACCGCAAACAGCAGGTTGTTAAGACCTGCTTAACCACTTGCATGGTTGAGATTGTATCGGTGCTGTTCTAGCGGCGGCGCCAGATTTTCGACTCGAACCAAAGTTTGGCAATGACCCGACTGATAAACTTTTTCCGTTCCGAATTGTTCCTCAGCCTAGCTGGGGGCTTCGCGCTGGGTATTGCGGGTATTGCTTTGGTGCGCCCGGCAAGTGCTGAAACCGAACGGCAGGAGGCCAAGGCCTTGGTCATCGAGTCGCAGGCGATTGAGCTTAATCGTTAATTTGCAACCCTTTGCACGCTCCGGCGTTAACGAAATTTAGCCAGATAATATCCTTTGAATCCTGAAGCATGGCGCGCCAGCGCTGCATGATGTGCGGGTTTTACTTTGTGGATAAGTCTGAAGAGGATAAAATCCGAGTCGTTGGATCTGGGGGGTGGACCAGTCTGCTTCCATAGTCCCCATGCAATAAGGCTTCTGCGACCCGAACCTTGTTGCTGCTTCGCCCGCGACCGGAAAATCCGGCGCGGGCGTTTGTTTATCTAGGTGCGCGGGAAGCGCTCTTGCGCTTTTGCCGGGCAATCAGCAGCCAGAACGCCATTAGCAGGCTTAGCAAAGATAGCGCGGCAAATCCGATCAGTGTCGGGTGACTCGTATCTTCCCTCGTTTGCAGGTCCATGATGTGCAGCCCCCACATGAAATCGAACACCCGCCATTGCGGGGTGCGGACCGCGAGCAAGGAACCGCTTTCGGCGTCGAGATAAAGATTGGTGTCATCAGCCAGGGCAATTTGCCATGCCGGTCGGCCGCGGCGCAGTTCCAATGGCTCGCGTTCGGCGGGATAGAGGCGGATCGAACTGATCGGTGAATTCCCGCTATAATAGCTTTCAGCCAATGCGCGGATTTCGGCTGCACCCGGGTTTGGCAACAACCGACCCGTTGCGGGGTCAGCGCGCCGTTCACCTCCATCCTTGTAACGGATGATCCAGACCGGGCCAGTTGCACGCTGTTCAAGGCTTAGTTTTTCGACCGCGCGACCTTCAAGCAATGGCGCGACCGGCTGCACAGGCGTGATCGCTGCGGGTTCGGTGCGCAAATGCTCACCGCGAACATCCTCGATCGGGCTGATCACCATGACCAGCCCCGAAAGCGTCCAGATGATCAGCGGTACGCCAATCAGCCACCCCAACCAGACATGCCATTTATAGAGTGTGGGATATTTCATCGGGTCACCCCTTATAGGCCGGGATTGCCAGCCCTTTGGCGATAGCAGCGGCGCGCAGGCCAAAGCCGGCAATCACGCTCACCAAAGCGGCCGCGGCCAATGGAGCGCCAAAACCCATCATCGCAACGAACAGGCCAGATGCCAGCGCCGATGCGGTGACATATAATTCCGGCCGAAGGATGATTGAGGGAACGCCAGCGAGCATGTCGCGGATCACGCCGCCGACACAGGCGGTAATCACACCCATCATCATTGCGGGCAACAGGTCGATGCCCAGGCTCAATGATTTCCAGGCACCGAATACCGAATATACCGCGAGGCCGACCGCATCGAACCAGTCGAGTGCACGCGGGCTCCAGATGCGAACGGGGGTAACCCAGACGAGCAGTGCGGTCGCAAGGCAAGTGGCCGGAAAGCGCCAGTCCTGAACCCAGAAAACCGGCGCGCCAATCAACAGGTCGCGTACAGTCCCGCCCCCGACGCCGGTGAGCAGCGCGAAAAAGGCGAAAGTGACAAGCGTCTGTTTCAACCGGGCGGCAGCAAGTGCACCTGATGCAGCAAAAACGGCGATACCAAACAGGTCGAGCGCGGCGATCAGCGCCGGGGCGATCTGGGCGACGCCGTCTTCCATTACATGTGGATCGGTTTGCCTTGAACCGCCATCGCCGCTTCCTTCAGCGCTTCCGAATGGGTCGGGTGCGCATGGCAGGTATAGGCAATGTCTTCAGAGGTCGCGCCAAATTCCATCGCCTGTGCGGCCTGCGCGATCATCGTGCCGGCAACGCTGGCAATGCACCACACGCCGAGCACGCGGTCGGTGGCGGCATCGGAGATGACCTTTACGAAACCATCTGGCTCATGGTTGGTCTTCGCGCGGCTGTTGGCGAGCATCGGGAATTTGCCAACCTTGACCTCGCCTTTCGCCTTGGCGGCTTCTTCGGTCAGGCCAACGCCGGCGATTTCGGGCCATGTGTAAACCACCGAAGGGATGACGTCATGGTTGATGATACCCGTCAAGCCAGCGACATTCTCCGCGCAGGCAATGCCTTCATCTTCCGCCTTGTGGGCGAGCATCGGGCCGGGGACAACATCGCCAACCGCCCAGATTCCGGGAACCGAGGTGCGGAAATCATGGTCGATATCGATCTGTCCGCGCGCGTTGACCGAAAGCCCCGCCTTGTCGAGTGCGAGGCCGTCGGTATTGGGCTTGCGCCCGATCGATACCAATACGCAATCGGCTTCGATGGTTTCGGTAGCACCGCCAGCAGCGGGTTCGACAGTCAAGATGGCTTTCTTGCCCTTCACCTGTACGCCGGTAACCTTGGTCGAAAGCTTGAATTCGAAACCTTGTTTCTTGAAAATCTTGTTCGCTTCCTTGCGAACGTCACCGTCCATGCCGGGCAGGATCTGGTCGAGATACTCAACCACAGTCACCTTTGCACCCAGACGGCGCCAGACCGAGCCAAGCTCTAGCCCGATAACCCCGCCGCCGATCACGACCAGATGGTCTGGCACCTTGGGCAGTTCGAGCGCGCCGGTCGAATCGACCACAATGCCCTTGGCATTATCGACTTCAACGCCGGGCAGCGGTGTGACCGACGATCCCGTAGCGATGATGAAATTGTCGGCCGTATAGCTCTTGCCCGCGACCTCGATGGTGCTGGAAGAGGTGAAGGCAGCATGGCCCTTGATCCATTCGACCTTGTTCTTCTTGAACAGGAATTCGATACCACCGGTAAGGCCCTTTACCGCATCGCGGCGCTGGGCGTGCATGGTCTCGAGGTCGAGGCTCATCTTGTCGATCTTGACACCGAGCTTGGCGAGCGCGCCGCTGGCGGCTTCATTGTACAACTCGGATGCATGCAGCATCGCCTTGGACGGGATGCAGCCGACATTGAGGCAGGTACCACCCAAGGTTTCGCGGCTTTCGACGCATGCGGTTTTGAGGCCCAGCTGCGCTGCGCGGATCGCGGCAATATAGCCGCCGGGGCCGGCACCGATAACGATCAGGTCAAAATCTGCCATGGTCTGTTCCTTACAGGTCGATCAGCAAACGGGTGGGATCTTCAATCGCTTCCTTGATCGTCTTCAGCGCGGTCACCGCTTCGCGGCCATCGATGATGCGATGGTCATAGCTGAGCGCAAGATACATCATCGGACGGATGACGATTTGGCCATCGCGCACGACCGGGCGATCTTCGATGCGGTGCAGGCCGAGTACGGCCGACTGCGGCGGGTTGATGATCGGGGTCGACATCAGGCCACCGAAAATTCCCCCGTTCGAAATGGTGAAGGTGCCGCCAGCCATGTCTTCCATGGTGAGGGCGCCGTCCTTCGCGCGCTTGCCCAGATCGCCAATTGCCTTTTCGATATCGGCAAAACCCATCTGCTCGACATTGCGGACAACGGGAACGACAAGGCCATTGGGCGCCGAGACCGCAACCGACAGGTCGACATAGTCGTGATAGATGATTTCATCGCCCTGGATTTGGGCGTTGACCGCCGGGAAATCTTTGAGAGCGAGGCACGCGGCCTTGGCGAAGAAGCTCATGAAGCCGAGTTTCACGCCATGCTTCTTTTCAAAGCTGTCCTTGTAGCGGTTGCGCGCTTCCATCACCGCTGACATGTCGACATCGTTGAAGGTTGTCAGCAAGGCCGCGGTGTTCTGCGCATCCTTTAAACGCTTGGCGATGGTTTGGCGCAGGCGCGTCATCTTGACCCGCTCTTCGCGGCGTTCGCCAGTTGCGGCTGCTACAGGTGCGGGTGACGCAGCTGCGGCAGCGGCGGGTGCTGCCGGCGCACCGCCCTTGGCAGCGGCGAGCACATCTTCCTTGGTCAGACGGCCATCCTTGCCGCTTCCCTTGACCTTGGTCGGATCAATTCCGAGCTCAAGCACCAGGCGGCGGACTGCCGGAGAAAGCGTCAGGTCTGCCGAGGCAGCGTGCGTGGCTTCAACCGCGGCCGCCACAGGTGCGGGGGCTGCGGCAGGCGTCGGTGCAGCAACAGGAGCGGTAACGGTCGTACCCGAACCCGCCTCAATCATCGCAATCACGGCGCCCACATTGACAGTATCGCCCTCGTTGACGAGCAGCGCGCCCATCACGCCGGCGGCAGGGGCCGGGACCTCAACCGCAACTTTGTCTGTTTCAAGGCTGGCAATCGGCTCGTCAGCCGCAACCGCTTCACCCGGCTTCTTCAGCCACTGGCCCAGCGTCGCTTCGGTGATCGACTCGCCCAATGTGGGGACTTTGACTTCGGTGCTCATATCATCGCTCCTTGGGGGGAGATTATTTCTTCTTTGTGGTGCGCTGGCGGCGGATTTCGTCGCGCACGCCGTGGCTGAGTGCATGGGCAATCAGCGCTGCCTGTTCTGCCTGATGCCGTTTCATCAGGCCGGTTGCGGGCGAAGCGCTGGCCTTGCGGCCGGCATAGCGTGCGCGTGCGGGGCCGACCTTGGCTTGCGCAAGGCATTCCTCAATCAACGGTTCGACAAAGAACCACGCGCCGTTATTCTGCGGCTCTTCTTGCGCCCAGACGACCTCTTCAAGGTTCACCATCCGCTTCAGGCGGACGACCAGCGGTTCACCCGGGAAGGGGTAGAGCTGCTCAAGGCGGACGATCGCGGTATTCTTGTCACCGGCCGCGTTGCGTGCTTCCATCAGGTCATACGCAACCTTGCCCGAACAGAGGACGAGGCGCTTCACATCCTTGTCTGCCGGAGCCCATGGATCCGAAAGGATGCGCATGAAGTGGCTTTCGCCAAGGAAATCCTCTGCTTTTGAAACCGCCATTTTGTGACGCAAAAGCGACTTTGGCGTCATGACAATAAGCGGTTTGCGGAATGGTCGTGCCATTTGCCGGCGCAGCAAGTGGAAATAGTTAGCTGGCGTCGTGCAATTGGCGACCTGGATATTGTCCTCCGCACATAATTGCAGGAAGCGCTCTAACCGCGCCGAGCTATGCTCCGGCCCTTGGCCCTCATAGCCATGCGGCAACAGCATTACGAGGCCATTGGCG
>JALREL010000053.1 GCA_023262005.1 Sphingorhabdus sp.
AGCATATCCATGTAACGCGTGAAGCGCGCACCTTCGGGGCGGGCACCGTCCTGGTATTTGCCCGAAAGCACACCGCCGGCGAGCGGCGAATAGGGTATAAGGCTGACACCTTCTTCGCGGCAGACCTGCGCCAGTTCATCTTCAAACCGGCGGTTATTGATCGAGAAATTGTTCTGGATCGTCTGGTAGCGGGCGACGCCGAGGCGTTCCGAAGTCTGGATCGACTTCATCAGCCCCCAGCTTGTTTCGTTCGAGCAGCCGATAATCCGCACTTTCCCCGCGCGGATCAGCTCGTCGAGCACTTCCATCGTTTCTTCATAAGGCGTGCCGTGATCGGGCCAGTGGGTCTGGTAAAGGTCGATATAATCGGTCTGCAGTCGGCGCAGGCTGTCTTCGACCGCAACGGTGATCTGCCGCCGGTCGAGCGCGGTCATCCCTCCGCGTTTGGGCGATTTGAACCAGACATGGCTGGGGCCTGAAACCTTGGTCGCGATGATGATCGCGTCGCGGTTCTTGCCTTTCAGCCAACGACCAACGATTTCCTCGGTACGGCCAACCCATTTGACATCTGGCGGTACCGGATAGCCCTCGGCGGTGTCGAAGAAGTTGATGCCGGCATCGAGGCTCATATCCATCACGCGGTGCGCGACGGCCTCATCCGCCTGCGATCCGAATGTCATCGTGCCCATGCAAATGTCGGATACGACAATCGCGCTTTTGCCCAGCCGTCTATAGCCCATGAATTTCTCTCCCCTTCAGCTTGTGGCGCCAACAACAAGGCAGGCGAGCGCAACCAGCAGCCCAGTTACCTTGTTCGACCGGAAATGGCCGAGCGCATTGCTTCCATCCTTTTTGAGCGAAGCGATTTGATATGCCAAGTGGAAAGCAGCGGGCAACAATGCGACCAGCGCCTGCCCCTGTGGCCGCACGCTCCAGATCGCCATTGCCCAACCGGCAAGCGCAAGCAGGTAGCAAATCGCAACGCCACTGCGTACCTGTTCCCCCATGCGCAAGGCAGTCGAGCGAATGCCGACGAGTGCGTCATCCTCGCGATCCTGCATCGCGTAGATCGTGTCGTAACCGACCACCCAGAATATCGTGCCGCCATAAAGCCAGAGCATCGCAGTATCCGCCCTGCCCGTGACCGCCACCCAACCGACCAGCGCGCCCCAGCTGAATACGAGCCCCAGCCAAAGCTGCGGCCACCAGGTAATCCGCTTCATGAAAGGATAGGCCGCGACCAGCGCCAGGCTGCACAAAGCTACGAAAATCGCCTCGATCCTCAATTGTAGCAGCACGACAAAGCCGATGCCGCACAGCAACAGCAACCAGGCCCAGGCAGATTTCAGGCTGACGGCACCGCTCGCCAGGGGGCGGCTTGCGGTTCGGGCAACCTTGGCGTCGAGATCGCGGTCGACAATGTCGTTATAGACGCAACCCGCCCCCCGCATCGCTATCGCGCCGAGCAGCATCCAGAGCACGAGGGGCCAGTGGCTGAATGCGCCACCAGCAAGCGCCAAACCGTACACACAAGGCCAAAAAAGCAGCCACCAGCCGATGGGGCGGTCGAAACGCGCGAGCAACGCGAAAGGCCGCATACGCGACGGCAAAAGACGGACAAGACCTTGAATTTCCGTGTCGGGTGGGGCGGCTGCAGACATCGAATCGGACATAACGCCTTGCCCGGCGCTTGTCGAAGGCTATGCTGGAACCATGGTTCAAACACCCGCCTGGCCCCCGCATTCGACCCCGCGCCTTTTCGTTGACGAGGCGCTGTCGCAAGGCGTCGAGCTGCGCATCGATGGCGGGCAAGCGCATTACCTGCTGCATGTCATGCGGCTGAAGGAAGGCGCACCAGTCAAGCTGTTCGACGACCGGACAGGCGAATATCTGGCGACTGTATCCGCCACCGGGAAACGCGATCTTGTCGTCACCGTCGAAGCGAAACTGCGCGAGCGCGAGGTCGCCCCCGATTTGTGGCTTTGCCAGGCGCTCATCAAGAAAGACCGGCTCGATTGGATCGCCGAAAAAAGCTGCGAGTTGGGCATTGCCCGCTTTGTGCCCGTGCTGACCCAGCGTTGCGTCGCGGACAAACTGAAGGAAGATCGTTTGCGGTCGCAGATGATCGAGGCCGCAGAGCAATGCGAGCGCACCGCATTACCCGAAATCGGAGAGCTTTCGAAACTCGATGGGCTTTTGCGAAACTGGCCTTCAGACCGGACTTTGTTGTTCTGCGACGAACGAGGCGGCATCCCGATTGCCCAAGCCTTGGCAGCAACGCCGAGCAGCAAAGCCGCGATCCTGATTGGCCCCGAAGGCGGCTTTTCGGATGAGGAAAATGCCGCGATCCGTGCCGTCCCGCAAGCGACACCCGTTTCACTTGGGCCCCGCATTTTGCGGGCTGATACCGCCGCAATCGCGGCCATATCGATCTGGATGGCAGTGCAAGGCGACTGGCGTTAATCTTTCTGCCGCCATTCACCAAAGTTTACATTCGCAAACGGCAAATTTCGGCCATTCTTTATAATTAATAAAGGAAATGAGGCCATAAGGCGTGCTGATGTGTGGGCGAATAGCAAATAGACCAGACTTTGCGTCTGCTTGTTCGGGCGTGGCTGCATTGGTGCGCCTTTGTCTTGCTGCCTTGCTGGCGAGCATGCTTCCGGCAGCGGCTTACGCGCAAAGCTTCCAATATACCAATAGCGTGGACGGGGCGTTTGATGAAAACACAGCGCCATGTGCCACGCCTTTGCAGCGCACCTTCAACGTCACGCAAAGCTTCACAGTTCAGGATGTCAACATTGGCATTTTGCTAGCGCACACTTGGCGTGGCGACATCGAGATGCGGCTCAGGTCCCCAGCCGGAACCGTTGTCACCTTGTTCAATTCGACTGGCGGGAACCGAGACAATCTGAATGTCTTGCTCGACGATGCCATTGGAACTTCAGTCGATACGCACACCAACAATGACACCGCAACCGCGGCCACAGCGGTTCCGCCCTATCAGAGGAATTTTGCACCTAATACTGCGCTTTCGGCGTTCAACGGGCAAAACTCGGTTGGCACTTGGACGCTAAGCATTTGCGACAATGCCGGCTCGGATGCAGGTACATTTTATCAGGCCGACCTCTTCCTGACGGGCCCCTATGCAGACCTTTCGCTGACCAAGACGGTCAGCAATTCCGCACCTGCCGCCGGAACGAACATCACCTATACCTTGAGTGTCTTGAACGCCTCCAGCCCATCGATCAGTGCTGCGTCCGTGAGCGTGCTCGATATTCTTCCGGCAGGTGTTACCTTCGTCAGCGCGAGCGGCACCGGCACCTACAACAGTACAACGGGAGTTTGGACAGTCGGCTCTGTTCCTGCCGGATCGACGCGATCGATAACCATAACCGTCACCGTTAATGCAACCGCCGGCGCTACCATTACCAATAGTGCTGAGATTTCGGCGTCCTCTGAATCCGACGTCGATTCCACCCCCAACAATGCTTCGACCAGCGAAGACGATGATGATAGCGTCAGCTTTACAGTGTCCGGAGCAAGAGTAGCCGGAACGCCTCCGACGCTATCTTGCCCGAATGGAACGACGGTCCACGATTGGGATTCTGTAAGCTGGACCGCAGGAAGCACCACCAACAGTTATAGCGTTTCCAACCTCGGGACGGTTGGATTTAATATTACCAGAACTGGTGGGACATGGCTTTCCAATGCAACCTATGGTGGACAAAGCCCGGCTCGTCAGAACGCCGTTACAGGCGGGTTTAGCCCAGCACAGTTTTCGATTTTCGAGCTGATCAACTTTACCAACCAATCGGAAACTGCAACAACCACGATCACTCTTCCTACGGCAGTTCCTGGCGCGCAGTTCCGCATTTTCGATATAGATTATTCGGCCGGGCAGTTTGCTGACCGGATCACTGTTACTGGCAGCTATAATGGGAATAGCGTCACGCCCGTGCTCACCAATGGCGTTTCCAATTATGTGATTGGCAATTCGGCCTTTGGTGATGCAACCTCGGCGGATACCAGTGCCAACGGAAATCTGGTCATCACTTTCACATCTCCGGTCGACACGATTTCCATCACTTATGGAAACCACTTGCTTGCTCCTGCCGATCCGGGGCAACAGGCAGTCGCAATCCACGACATTACATTTTGCCGACCCGTGGCCAACCTGACGGTGTCCAAGATTTCAAGCGTGTTGAGCGATGGCGTCAGCACAACCAATCCCAAGGCGATACCGGGGGCGACAGTTCGCTATTGCATCACCCTGTCGAATGCCGGCAGCGGCACCGCTACATCGGTCAGCGCCAGCGACACCTTGCCAGCCACGGTAACCTTCGTTCCGGGCAGCATGGCGTCAGGGACAAGCTGCGGCAGCGCCAGCACGGTCGAAGATGATAATGGTATAGGCGCCGATGAAACCGACCCGTTCGGAATGGTTTTCAACAGCGGTACTATCACCGGCACCGCTGCGACGATGGCACCCGGTTCGACCTTTGCGATGGTATTCAACGTCACCGTCAACTGACGGGGTTGCCAAGCTAAATTTGCTGGCCAAGCGGTCCGGCGCTGCTTAAACGCACGCCATGAGCACTAAAACAGTTTCGAATCGCAACGATCCTGTGATCGAGAATCGCGATCAGCTGATCGCCGCAATGGCGAAGGGCGAGAAGCCCAAAGATCGGTGGCGCATCGGCACCGAGCATGAAAAGTTCGTCTATTGCCAGAAAGACCATCATGCCCCGTCTTATGACGAGCCCGGCGGCATCCGCGACCTGTTGATGGCGCTGACCGAATTTGGTTGGTCCCCGATCTACGAAGGCGACAATGTCATCGCGATGAGCGGGCCCGACGGCACCGTCAGCCTTGAGCCCGCTGGCCAGCTCGAACTGTCGGGCGCGCCGCTGGAAAACCTGCACCAAACTTGCGCCGAAACCGGTCGCCATTTGCAACAGGTGAAAGCGATAGGGGACAAGACTGGCAAGGCCTTCCTCGGGCTTGGCTTATGGCCCGACAAAACCCGTGCCGAGCTGCCGATCATGCCCAAGGGGCGCTATGACATCATGCTGCGCCACATGCCGCGCGTCGGCTCAATGGGCCTCGATATGATGCTGCGCACCTGCACCATCCAGGTCAATCTCGACTATTCGAGCGAAGCCGACATGGCGCACAAATTCCGCACCAGCCTGGCGCTGCAGCCCTTGGCGACAGCCTTGTTCGCCAACTCGCCTTTCCTCGAGGGCAAGCCCAATGGCTTCCTTTCCTATCGTAGCCATATCTGGTCGGATACCGATCCGGCGCGCACCGGCATGCTGCCTTTCGTGTTCGAAGACGGCTTTGGTTATGAACGCTACGCCGATTACATGCTCGATGTGCCGATGTACTTCGTTTACCGCGACGGGAAATATATCGACGCTGCCGGGCACAGCTTCCGCGATTTCCTGAAGGGCGAATTATCGGTGCTTCCCGGCGAAAAGCCGACGGCATCCGACTGGGAAGACCATATGTCGACTGCCTTCCCCGAAGTGCGGCTCAAAAGCTTCCTCGAAATGCGTGGTGCCGATGGCGGACCGTGGAGCCGCATTTGCGCCCTCCCAGCATTCTGGGTCGGCCTGCTTTACGATCAAGGCGCACTCGATGCAGCGTGGGACGAGGTCAAGCATTGGACGATGGAGGAACGCGAAGCGCTGCGTGCTGCGGTTCCGAAAATGGGTCTCGACGCCCCAATTGGTGGCGGCGGCAAGCTGCGTGACATTGCCGGCCGCATCGTCGAGATTGCCTCTGCCGGCCTGACCGCCCGCAACCGCCTCAACAGCGGCGGTGACAATGAAAGCGGCTTCATCGATCCGCTGCGCGAAGTCGTCGCCAGCGGCAAGACACCCGCCGAAATATTGCTCGACAAATATCACGGCGAATGGGGCGGCGACATCAGCCGCGTCTATGCCGAAATGAGCTTCTAGACGGGCTTTTTCCCACTGTAACATCGATGCAACACAGCGATCGGAATCGCCCTCAAAACTGGCGTAATTCCTTGACGTTGAGGCGCTTTACCCTATTTGCAGCGCCAGTTGGAGCAGCAGATTGAACGACCGCTCTACTTAACCACTGCATTTTCAGGGAGCAGTACCGCCATGCGCACCTTTGCACCGTCTATTCTGGCAATTGCCATCGCCACCACCAGCTTCGCTACCCCCGCATTCGCCCAGAGCGAAGCGGCAGCCGACGAAGGCTTGGGTGAAATCGTCGTTACCGCACAGCGCCGTGAGGAAAACCTGCAAGACGTCCCGCTTTCGGTCGACGTCGTTTCGGGTGACAAGCTTGCCGCCATCAACTCCGGCGGTGCAGATATCCGTGCGCTTGCGGGCCGCGTACCCAGCCTCAACATCGAAAGCTCGTTCGGCCGCACATTTCCACGTTTCTATATTCGCGGTCTCGGCAACACCGACTTTGACCTGAACGCGTCGCAGCCGGTCAGCTTGGTCTATGATGATGTCGTTCTCGAAAACCCGATCCTCAAGGGTTTCCCTGTATTTGACGTTGCACGTGTTGAAGTGCTGCGCGGACCGCAAGGCACGCTGTTTGGCCGCAACACTCCGGCCGGTATCGTCAAGTTCGACAGCGTCCGTCCCGATTCCGACCAGAATTACTTCAAAGGCAGCTTTGGCCGTTTTAACTCGGTGGGCCTCGAAACCGGCATTGGCGGCAATCTGAGCGACAGCGTTTCGGCGCGCGTTTCGGGCCTGTACCAACGCCGTAGCGATTGGGTCGACAATATCGCCGATCCGGGCAGCAACGACCTCGAAGGCTATAGCGACGTTGCGCTGCGCGGCCAGTTGCAGTTCGCACCGGGTGAAAACGTGAAGCTGCGCGTAACCGGCCAATATCGCGACTTCAAGGGAACGGCCCGCGTCTTCCGTGCCAACATGTTTGTCCCCGGCAGCAACGACCTGCGCGGCCTTTCGAGCGCCACCAGCGAATTCGAACGTGACAAGGTGTGGACTGATGGCCTCAATTTCCAGCGCCTGAAGCTCGCCAATCTTGCCGGAACGCTCGAATGGGATCTGGGCGCAGCTACGCTGACCTCGGTCACCGCTTGGTGGTCGGGCAAATATCGCAGCCGCGGTGATATCGATGGCGGCTTCGGCGCGTCCTTCCTGCCGGTTTCGGGCCCGGGCTTCATTCCCTTCTCTGCAAACTCGCGCGACGACGTGCCTGATCTTGATCAGTACACGCAGGAAATCCGCTTGTCCTCAAACAACGATGAAGGCCTGAAATGGCAGGCTGGCGTCTTCTACTTCAACGAAGACCTGGCGATTGCATCGTACAATTATGACACCCCAACCGGTACTTCGCCGAGCGTCACCGCTACCCAACAGCAAAGCTCAAAAGCGTGGGGCGTTTTCGGTAGCCTGACCTATCCGGTGACCGAGCAACTCTCGCTGACAGCCGGTGCGCGTTACAATAACGACAAGCGCCGCCTCGATGTCGAACGCAGCGGCTTCTTCGGTGCCATCGGCACCGGCTTTGCCCGCGTCAAGGACGACAACCTGACCTGGGACCTGAGCGCAACCTACGAAGCCAGCGACGACATCAACCTTTATGCCCGCGTGGCAAAGGGTTATCGCGCACCTTCGATCCAGGGCCGTGCGCTGTTCGTCTTCACCACGGTGCAGGATGCAATCAGCACCGCGGATTCGGAAACGATCCTGTCGTTTGAAGGCGGCGTGAAGGCCAATCTTGGCAACCGCGCACGCTTCAATCTGTCGGTCTACAAATATGATCTCAACGATGCCCAGCTGACCGCAGTTGGTGGGGCCAGCAACGCTGCCAAGCTGATCAATGCCGATAATGTCGACGGCTATGGTTTCGAAGCCGAGTTCGAAGCGCGTCCGGTTGATAACCTCGTGCTGACGGCAGGCCTCAGCTACAACCGTGCAAAGATTGACGATCCCAATGCCTTTATTACTGGCTGCGGCGGCGGTTGCACCGTGACCGATCCGGTCCGTGCCGGTTCGCCGGGCATCTATTCGATCGATGGCAACCAGCTGCCGCAAGCGCCCAAATGGTCGGCCAACTGGACCGCAGGTTATGGCATCCCTGTCGGCAGCGGCAGCGGCGAAGTCTATTTCTTCACCGACTGGGCTTATCGTTCGAAGGTGAATTTCTTCCTCTACACCTCGGAAGAGTTCAATGACGATCATATGCTCGAAGGCGGCCTGCGCGCCGGCTATCGCAGCGATCGTGTCGACATCGCGGCGTTTGTCCGCAACATCACCAACGATGTTTCAGCCGTTGGCGGCATCGACTTCAACAACCTGACCGGTTTCGTCAACGAACCGCGGATCTGGGGCCTCGAGTTCGGTCTCAAATTCTGATTGGTCCGAAAAACCATAAAGGGGGCAGGCATGCGAGAGCGTGCTTGCCCCTTTCATTTGTAGGCGCTAAGGGCGCCTTTCTTCGCAGATGCGAATCTGCAGGGGTGTAGCTCAGCTGGTAGAGCATCGGTCTCCAAAACCGAGGGCCACGGGTTCGAATCCTGTCACCCCTGCCATTTCCTTCGGGATGGCATTTTCTCCTTGAACATTGCGCGATTGCTACTCACACAGGTGTAAACAACGCTGTGTGAGGAGAATGGCGTGCAGCAAGGCATCGGCACAACTGCCGAAGGTGGCGACGCGAATATTTCGCGCCGGACCGCGATTTACTATTCGGCCAGCGTTGGCCCGATTGCCATCATGGGCTTG
The DNA here is from genome assembly GCA_023262005.1 of Sphingorhabdus sp. GTDB lineage: Bacteria > Pseudomonadota > Alphaproteobacteria > Sphingomonadales > Sphingomonadaceae > Sphingorhabdus_B > Sphingorhabdus_B buctiana. Next base: position 8,751 of record JALREL010000053.1, read on the forward strand.
CCGCTTTCGATCTACCTTCCACCTTATATCAGCGACGGCGGGGTGGTTGCCGTAGCGCTGGTCGGGCTGATGTTCTCGCTCAGCACCTTGTGGGATGGCCTCGTCGATCCCTTGATCGGCACGATGATCGATCGCAAATCGAAAGGGGATGCGCCGCACCGCCGATGGATGGCGCGGGCCGCTGTCCCGCTGGTGCTTCTGCTCGCATTGCTGGTCAGCATCGGTGACCGGCTCGAATTCTGGGCACTACTGCCGCTCTTGCTGCTCTATTATTCCTGCTACAGCCTTTTCGACGTCGCTCATCTGGCCTGGGGATCAGCGCTTTCAAATGGCCGTTCAGAGGTCAGTGCGCGCTTGTTCGGTGCGCGTGAATATACTGCAAAATTTGTCCTCGTCGTCGCCTTTGCTGCCCCCGCGCTCGCACAATATCTGATACCCGATATCAGCCTGCAGGGCCGGATCGTCGCCTATGTCAGCCTGGTCGCGATTGCGATGCCGCTCGCCTTGCTGGCAAACCGAAAGGTACCGGGCCGACCGGTAGCGATCGAGCCGGGCTTTGGTTGGCGCAAGGAACTCAAACTATCGCTGCAGTCGCCATCGCTACTTTTGATACTCCTGGTTCAGTTCCTCAACGCCTTTGCTTTTGGCGCGATGGCATCGACCTATATCTTCTTTGCAGAGGCCTATCTCCGGCTCGACCAATATGGCTCGCTCCTTTTGTTCCTGACCTTTGTTGGCGGAGCGATCACCACGCCGTTGTGGGTTTATGCCGCGCGCAAGCTGGGCAAACCCAAGGGAATGATGCTAATGTGCTCGACGCTTATATTTTTGCTGATCGGCGGACTGCAGCTGCCATTGGCAGGCCAGCTGCTGCCATCCGCCATCTACACCCTTATCTTGGGCGGTGCCTTCATGGGGTTGATTTTCATTTTCGGTATGATTGCCGATTATGCCCCGGTCGATGCGCAGATTTGCGGTCGCGACCGAACAGCCTTCATTTTCGCGAGCGGCAATTTAATGCAAAAGTTCGGCAACGCCTCCGCGCTTGCCATTTCCTATTGGCTACTGGGATATTTCGGTTTCGATCCAAGCAATGCAGAGGCGCATGGCAAAACGGTCCGCAACATCTGGGGCGGGTTGCCTGTTATCGGCTGGGGACTGGCCGGGATCATCGCCCTGTTCCTCGTCCGCCAGCCATGGGCACAGGTTCAACAGTTGCCGCTTCCCCGCAAGGCGATGGCAGGTTAGGCTGCACGGATGGAGAGCGAGAACTGGCAAGAGTCGATAGGCGATACCGCGCGATTTGCGGCGCTGCGTGCGCAATATGATCGTGACGGATATCTGATCTTTCCCTCGGTTCTAACGCCGGAGAAAGTGGCAGCATTGCGCGCGGAGCTTGCTCCGCACCTCGATCAGAACATATCGGGGCGCAACGATTTTGAAGGGCTGAAGACCAACCGCGTCTATGCGATGCTGGCCAAATCCCCTCTGTTCGCCGAGCTTGCCATCCACCCGCTGGTGCTCGCCTTTGCCGAGGCCGAACTGGGGCGCGAATGCCTGCTTTCTGCCTGCCTTGCGATCAACATCCACCCCGGTGAAACGGTGCAGCCCTGGCATTATGACGATAGCCATTACCGCCTTCCACGGCCGCGCGATTCGCTCGGTCTCTCCGCTTTTTGGACCATTGACGAGACCACCGAAGAAAATGGCGCAACCGAAATATTGCCCGGCAGCCACCTTTGGCCTGAACAGCAAATTGCCGGGGGCAATACATTTTCGACATTCAGCGATCGCAGCGAAAAGAGCCAGGATGATGATCCCGGCGCGCGGCCCGACGCCGTAAAGGCCGTTATGCCCGCTGGTTCGCTGATGATCGCCAAGGGGACGTTGTGGCACCGCGGCGGTGCCAACCGGTCTGCAAAGCCCCGACTTATCATCACCCCGCAATATTGCCCGGGCTGGATGCGCACGCTCGAAAATATGAGCCTTGCCGTGCCTGCCGAAATAGCCGCTACGCTGCCCGAACGTGCGCGCGAGTTGATTGGCTATTCGATCCACCCGCCTTTCATGGGCTATGTCGACGGGATGCACCCAAGGCGTTTGCTTGCCTCCCAATGACACTTGCGACTCTGGGGAATCGCCGTTAAAGGGCTAGTCTTTCCGAAATCGGATCCTATATCGCTCCCGGCCTGAAACCGAGAGCGATGGCGGCTATCCGGTGGGCGCGATTACAGGATTTGGACAATGGCAAAAACCAGCCCCGGTGAATTCATCCGTCAGGTGCGTGCCGAAATCGGCAAGGTCGTTTGGCCAACCCGGCAGGAAACCACGCAGACGGCAATCATGGTGCTGATCATGACGATCATCCTTGCCATTTTCTTCCTGGGCGTCGACGCCTTTTTCAACATGGTGGTGAAGGGGCTGCTCAGCCTCGCGCAATAAGCGCATCGAACCTCAACAGGCCGAAAGACTGATACACATGGCACGCTGGTACATCATCCACGCTTATTCGGGTTTTGAAAACAAGGTCCGCGACCAGATTCTCTCCGAGGCGGAGCGTAAGGGCCTCGCCGCGCTCGTCGAATCGGTCGAAGTACCGACCGAGCAGGTCACCGAAGTCCGCCGTGGCAAGAAGGTAAAGGCCGAACGCAAATTCTTCCCCGGCTATGTGCTGGCGAAGCTGAACATGAACGACGATGTCTACCACCTCGTCAAGAACACCCCCAAGGTGACTGGCTTCCTCGGCGCGAACAACAAGCCGCAGCCGATCAGCGAAGCCGAAGCTGCACGCATCCTCAACACCAAGGAAGAACTGGCAGCCGCGCCGAAGAAGCGCGTCGCAGTCGATTACGAAATCGGCGATCAGGTGAAGGTGATGAGCGGCCCGTTCGCGAGCTTCAACGGTGTCGTCGAAGAACTCGATTTCGACAAGAACCGCGTCAAGGTTTCGGTATCGATCTTTGGCCGCGCAACGCCGGTCGAACTCGATTTCGAGGAAGTCGAATTGATGAAGTAATGGCCGCGAGCGGCCAGCTTCAATTTCAGATCAATTCGGGGGCTTTGGCATGACTGCAGGAAAACACAACCCTGAGATCATGGCCCGCATCGAACGCGCCCGTGCCCTGTTTGACTCCGTACCTGCAGACGAAATGGTGGATAGCGTAAGCCGCCTCTTTGAACTGCAGCCTGACGAAGCGACGGACGAATTCATTTATCCCGCCCAGCCGCACACCAATCGGGCGCGGATATTCGGAGGGCAGGTTGTCGCCCAATCACTGATAGCGGCCGCGCGAACTGTCGAACCCGAAAAGCAGATTCACTCATTACACGCCTATTTCCTTCGCGGCGGGCAGGAAACCGCCCCATTGCATTTCCGCGTCCACCGCGACTTTGACGGGCGCAGCTTTTCCAACCGCCGCGTGGTCGTACGCCAGGAAGGCAAGGTCATTTTCAACCTGACGGCATCGTTCCAGGTGCCTGACCCGGGCCTTGCCCACCAGGTTCCAATGCCCGACCTGCTGCCGCCCGAACAATGCCTGGATTTCACCGACTTCATCGCGCTGAGCCCAAATATGGACGATCGGTTGCTGCAACAGCTTTCGAAACCGCGCCCGTTCGAAATGCGCAGCTTTCGCCCGGCACCCAAGGAAAAGGCGACCCAACACTATCAATGGTTCCGCCTGCGCGGCTCGATCGGCGATGATCCGCTGTTAAACCGCGCTTTCCTGTCCTTCGCCTCCGATATGGGGCTGCTATCGTCGTCGATGCTCCCGCACGGTCTTAACTGGACGACACCCGGGTTGTTTTCGACCAGCCTCGACCATGCGATGTGGTTCCACAATGATGTGCGGGTAGAGGACTGGTTTGTCTATGTGATGGATAGCGGGTGGACCGGTAACAGCCGCGGCATCAACCATGGATATATCTACCGTCAGGACGGAACGTTGATCGCCTCGGTGGTGCAGGAAGGGTTGCTGCGTTACAAGGCGCCGGCTTGAGTCTTAGCGGAATCAGGAAAACCCCGGTTTTCTGCTTTATTTCCCCATGCAAATGCGCTAACGGCGCGCCTTCCGTGAATCTCCGGATTCGGGAAACCCGTGCGGGAGGAGGGAACCAAGGCATTTGGAACCCTCTGTTTGACCGCTTAATTTGATCCACCATCGTCCTTGTGGCTTTGGCGGAGACAGAATGAAAGGAGGCCAATCATGGCCAAGAAAATTGACGGCTATATCAGCCTGCAGGTGCCCGCTGGTGCCGCAACCCCCTCCCCGCCGATCGGCCCTGCGCTCGGTCAGCGTGGTGTGAACATCATGGAATTCTGCAAGGCGTTCAACGCCGCGACTGGCGACCTTGAAAAGGGCACGCCGATCCCGACCAAGATCACCGTATTCTCGGACAAGAGCTTCACGTTCGCGACCAAGTCGCCGCCGGCAACCTTCCTCATCAAGAAGGTGCTTGGCCTGAAGTCGGGTTCGAAAGAACCGGGCAAGGTGACCGCAGGCAAGATCACGCGCAAGCAGCTTGAAGAAGTTGCAACGCTGAAGATGAAGGATCTGAACGCGAACGACATGGACGCTGCGGTCAAGATCATTGCAGGTTCGGCTACGGCCATGGGCCTCGAAGTGGTGGAGGGCTAAGCACATGGCTAAACTGACCAAGAAGGCAAAG
>JALREL010000089.1 GCA_023262005.1 Sphingorhabdus sp.
TCGCAACCTCAGGCAGCGGCGGCCTTTATCCGCCCAACATTCCGTTTGCGACCATCGTTCGCAAAACCAGCGACGGCGCGCTTGCCCGCCCGATCGCCAGCCCCGCCTCGAGCGAGCATGTCATGGTCCTGCGACCCTATCAGGAAGCGGCGAAGAAGGTTCTTGATGAAACGCTGAAGGCGCTCCCGGAAAGCGGGGCAGACGAATGAACCAGTTGCTTGCGACTGGGCGCAAGCTGCTTGGCCCAAGCCGCGAATATGAAAGCCGGATTGATCGGGAGCAATCGCCAGCACGCATGCTGCTCGTTCCGATATTGTCGGTGATGGCGGGATCGATGGCGACATCGACGCTGCCCTTGGTTGCCGGATCGCCGCTGCTTCCGCCCTTTGGCCTCCTTATCTTGCTCGCATGGCGGTTGATGCGCCCTGGAATGTGGCCAGCCTGGATCGGCTTGCCGCTTGGCCTGTTTGACGATCTCTACAACGGCCAACCCTTTGGCAGTTCGGCATTGGTTTGGTCGCTGTGCATGATCGCGATCGAGTTGCTCGACCTGCGCGGGGTCTGGCGCGATTATATGCGGGACTGGCTAATCGCATCGGTGCTGATTATGCTCGCGCTGCTTGCAGGGCTTGGCATATCGGGGCTGGCCCAGCCAGCCCCGGAGGTTCGCATCATCTTGCCGCAGATTGTCGTCTCGATCCTTTTCTATCCGCTCGCGGTAAGGCTCTGCGCTCGGCTTGATGGCTGGCGACTGGCCACATGAACGAGAAGCGCGGGCCGACTTCGGGGCAACTGGAATTCACCTTCTCTCGGCGCGCGCTATTCATCGGCGGCGTGCAGGCATTGGTGGGGGGCGTTGTGGCCACTCGCATGGCCTACATCGCGGTGGCTGAGAATGAGAAATACAAGCTCGCTTCCGAAAGCAACCGTATCAACCTGACGCTTATCCCACCCCGGCGCGGCTGGTTTATCGATCGCATCGGCAAGCCCATCGCCACCAACCGCGCCGACTTTCGCGTCGATATCATTCCCGATCGGCTGCAAAACCGCGAAGAAACGCTGGGCACGCTGACCAAGCTGCTCGACCTGAAGCAGGAAGATGTCGAGCGCATCGAAAAGGAGTTGAAGGAAGCACAAGGCTTCCAGCCGGTGCAGGTTGCAGCGGGACTCGACTATGAAAGCTTCGCCCGCGTCAGCGTGCGCTTGCCCGACCTGCCCGGCGTAAGCCCACGGCAGGGATTTTCGCGTTTCTATCCCAGCGGCGCAGCCGTTGGCCACTTGCTCGGTTATGTCGGTACAGTCTCGGCAGAGGAATATCGCCTCGACAAGAACCCGCTGCTCATCACGCCTGGCTTCAAGGTCGGCAAGCAGGGTCTTGAAAAGACCATGGAAATGCGGCTGCGCGGAAAACCGGGTGCCAAACGCACCGAGGTCACCGCGCGCGGCAAGATTGTGCGCGAACTTTCGAGCAGGCCGGATACGCCGGGCAAACCTGTACAACTCACCATCGATATCGACCTGCATAATTATGCCGCGCGCCGACTTGGTATCGAATCCGGTTCGGTCGTGGTCATTGATTGCCTGACGGGCGATATCCTCGCGCTGGTTTCGATGCCTTGCTTCGATCCCAAAAGCTTTTCCGAAGGCATAGGCCGTCTCGAATGGAAGATGCTCAATTCGGACGACCGCATCCCGATGCTCAACAAGTCGCTGCAGGGGCTTTATCCACCGGGATCGACTTTGAAACCGATGGCGGGCCTTGCCTTCCTGAAGCATGGCATTGATCCCGAGGAAAAGGTCGTCTGTGGCGGCGGTTACCGGCTCGGCAATCGCGTGTTCAAATGCCTAGGCCGCCATGGTCCGATGGATATGCGCTCTGCGATCATGAAGAGCTGCAACACCTATTTCTATGCGATGGCGAACCGGGTGGGTTATGACGCCATCGCCCCGATTGCGCGCCAATTGGGCCTTGGGCAGGAATTCCCACTGCCTTTCCAGTCGCAGCGTTACGGCACCGTTCCCGACAGCGCCTGGAAGATGAAAAAATACAATCAGGAATGGAGCCGGTCGGATTCGCTCAACGCGGTCATCGGCCAAGGCTATGTGATTGCCAGCCCCTTCCAGCTCGCCGTCATGGCGTCGCGCATCGCTTCGGGTCGCATGCTCGAACCCGAAATCCTTTTGAAGAACCGCAAGCCGGGTGCGCACCTGCCTTTCCCTGACGAGCATCTGCAGGTGGTGCGCGACGGGATGGACCTTGTCGTCAACGGCGCGGGTACCGCCGTGCGCAGCCGGCTGGAAATCCCGGGCATTACCATGGGCGGCAAAACCGGCACCGCGCAGGTGCGCGCGATCAAGGGCGGCCAGCGCGGGCAAGGCGGGGCCCGCCGCTTCCGCGACCATGGCCTGTTCGTCTGCTTCGCACCGGTCGCGCAACCGCGCTATGCAGCGGCAGTCGTTATCGAACATGGCATGGGTGGCGCCCGTGCGGCAGCGCCAGTCGCGAAGGACGTGCTGACTTTCCTGTATGATCGCGAAAAGGCGATGGCTTCGCTCGAAGCGCTAGAGGCTGGTTGGGGCGGTGGTATCGACGAACGCATG
>JALREL010000090.1 GCA_023262005.1 Sphingorhabdus sp.
AAAACCCCAGCTTTGAACTCAACGCCGCCTTGTTGAGCCGCGCGCAGGTGCTGGTGTTGAAGCGCCTTGATGACGCGGCGCTCGCCAAGCTGCTCGACCGCGCGGAAACGGTTGAAGGCAAATCCTTGCCGCTGACCGACGATGCGCGGGCCGCCCTGGTTGCGAGTGCCGATGGCGATGGACGCTTCCTGCTAAACCAGGCCGAAACACTTTTTGCCATCGCACCGCCGGACAAGCCGCTCGATCCGCAAGCCATGGCCGCGCTGCTCCACCGCCGCATGCCGGTCTATGACAAGGATCGCGAAGGGCATTACAATCTGATCTCTGCCCTGCACAAATCGATGCGCGGATCGGACCCACAGGCGGCGCTTTATTGGCTGGCACGTATGCTGGTGGCGGGTGAGGAACCGCTTTACGTGCTGCGGCGGATAACACGCTTTGCCGTGGAGGATGTCGGCCTTGCCGATCCGCGCGCGCTCGAACAGTGCATCGCGGCCAAGGATGCGTATGAGTTTCTCGGTTCACCCGAAGGCGAATTGGCGATCGTGCAGGCCTGCCTCTATTGCGCCACAGCGCCCAAATCCAACGCAGCCTACAAGGCGCAAAAGGCCGCATGGCGATTGGCAAAAGAAACGGGTTCGCTGATGCCGCCTGCCAACATTCTGAACGCGCCAACAAAGCTGATGAAGGATATCGGTTATGGCAAGGATTATGCCTATGACCATGATGCCGACGAAGGTTTTTCCGGGGCAAATTACTGGCCGGAGGAAATGCAGCCAGCCGAACTTTACAAACCGGTCCAACGCGGGCTGGAGGCCAAGATCGCAGAGCGACTGGCCTATTGGGAAGGGCTGCGCAGGGAGAGGAAGAGGAAATGAGTTATCGCGCCGCCGTTTGCACGGCACTGACCGGGCCTGACAGTATCCAGATTGAAACAAGGGATCGCAGCCCGCTCAAACCCGGTGAAGTGCGCATTGCGATCAAGGCGGCGGGGCTCAACTTCCCCGACTTGCTGATGACCTATGGCAAATACCAGTTCCGCCCCGATCCGCCGTTTGTGCCGGGCATGGAGTTTTCGGGTGAAGTGATCGAAGTTGGCTCTGAGGTGACCGGATGGAAGCCTGGTGATGCCGTGATGGGTGGCGGCAAAGGAGATTGCATCGCCGAAGAAGCGGTCGTGCCTTCGAGCGCGCTGGTTTCAAAACCCGATGCACTTTCATGGGAAGAAGCCGCGTGCTGGCGCGCGGGTGGGGTTACCGCCTGGCATGCATTGCACGACAAGGCCGATTTAAAAGCTGGCGAAACATTGCTCGTTCTTGGCGCCGCTGGCGGCGTCGGCATGGCAGCGGTTTCGCTGGGCAAGCATCTGGGTGCCATCGTTATTGGCACGGGCTCCAGCCCTGAAAAGCGCGAAGCGATATTGGCGGCTGGCGCTGATCATGTGCTCGATCCTGCCGACCGCGAACTGGCCACCAAAGTGAAAGAACTGACGGGCGGCAAGGGCTGCGATGTCGTGTTCGATCCGGTGGGCGGTGATTTGTCGATCACGGCGACGCGTGCCATCGGCTGGGGTGGTCGCTTCCTGATTGTCGGCTTTGCCAGCGGGGTGATACCCAGCTTCCCCGCCAACCATGCCTTGATCAAGGGCTATAGCCTGATTGGCCTGCGCGCGGGCGAAGCCAGCCGCCGCGATGCCGACCTCGCGGCGCGTACTGCGGTCCACCTTCGCAACCTCGCCGAAGCCGGCGTCATGCGCCCCCATATTTCCCACCGATTGGGATTGGATAAAACGCGCGAAGCTTTGCTCGTTCTGGAACGGCGCGAAGCGATCGGTCGCGTTGTTGTAACAATGGAAGACTGAACCCGGCGGGTCGATAGCCGGGTCCAGTCTTGTCGCTCGCAACACTGTTATCGTTCGAGTGCAGCAGGCTTATCTTGTTACTGGTTGGTACGAATTTGACCGCTCGTCCGGCGTTGTCCTTCACCGGCTTTGCGCGGTGTCAGCTTCGCATCCCTGAAATGCTTGCCACGTGGCGCCTGACTGGAGTTTTCCAGAGGTTTTTCGCCAGCCTTGCGGACGCTCATCGTTCCTTGGCGGATATGCGCATCCGCCCGTCCATCGCCATTGATATCGCCAGCAGCAACCTGCGGCTTTGATCGGGGTGCGGGTGGCGGAACATCGGGCGATATATCCGATACCTTTTGCACTGCAGGAAGTAACAGGCCCTTTTGTGGTTCAGCGGGTTTTGGCGCGATATCCTTAGGCGCCTCACCGGTTGACGCGGCCGCGTCACCTTTGATGCCTTCATATTTCATATAAATCGCGCTGTGCGCTGCTCCGATCATGCCGAATGACAAGGCCACAGCCACCAGCCAATCCTTTTTCCTGTTCATATCAACTCTCCTTGAACTTCCTCCCCAACCGGGAATGAGAGTAAAATAGAGTATTACTCTAGAGTGTCATTCTACTTTTTCCTTGCTTGTTTTTCCCGACCGTTTGATAAGGGAGGGATAATGACTGCCGCCAAGCCAAAGACCCGCGACCGTATCCTTGCCTCCGCACGCGAACTGTTTTTTTCCAAAGGCTTGGATGAAACCTCGATAGCCGAGATCTGCAAACATTCGGGTGTCTCAAATGGCAGCCTGTTTCACCATTTCCCGACCAAGGAAGCGATCGCACTCGAAATCTTCGTCAGCATCCGCCGCCATTATTGGGAACATGTGATCGCAGCGATGGAGGCCGAGTCGACAGTTCCCGCAGCCGCCGAAGCTTCGGTTCGCGCGGCCTTCGACTTCCAGAAACGCTTTGCCGACGAATATACGTTCATGCTCGACACCGCCGCAGCTCCCTGGGTACTCAAGCATACGACCGCATTGAAGGACCTGAACGCCGCCTTTGTCGAACGCGCCATGGGGTGGGCGGCACCCTATTTCATGAAGGGCGAATTGCCGGCACTTTCAATACACACTTTTGGCGCGCTGATCTTTGGCCTGCCGCAATGGATTGCCCGCGAAGCACGGGCCGGATTGTCGGTGCCCGACATAGAGATTGTGACCGAAGAATTGGCCGGCCTGATGCGCAAGCTGTTTACCGTTGAGGGAAAATAGCGAGTCAAATCATTGCTTTGACTCATAAAATTGCTGCGCAGCATAAAGTGCAGCAAAAATTTGCCAGAGTCTTGATTCTATGGTAAATTCTGTTCGCTTCTAGGCCCTTTGGGTCGCATTATGGGGGGAGCGAAAATGGATAGTTTCCAAATAGCGGGTTACGCATTCGATCGAGTTCTATTCATGGAGTGGGCGGAGAAGATATTCTTCGCCCTTGTTATTTTGGGAGTGACCTGGGCACTGGCAAAAGGCGCAAAATGGACCTTTGCCAAGATGGTGGACCAGATACCGTTCCTGCGCCGCGGGACGTCGAATGGCGAAAGCGTCGGCATGGCGCTCGGCAAGATCGTATCACTGCTCGTCTGGCTGTTCGGTCTGCTGGCGGTGCTGCAGCAATTGGGCTTTGATAGCGTCATTACGCCGGTTCAGGGGCTTTTGGGCAACTTCATCGGCTATCTCGATAACATCGTCTTTGCCGCAGCCATCTTCTTCATCGGTTCGATGATTGCAGGCATTGCCCGTGACCTGGTGGTGACGGCATTGGGAACGGTGGATTTCGACAAATGGGCCAATAAGGGCGGCGTCGAAGCTGTGACAGGTAACAGCGCCATCACCAAGACGATCAGTACGATTGTCTATGTGCTGGTGATCATTCCCGTTGCAATTGCATCGCTGCAAATGCTCGAAATCTCTGCCATCACAGAGCCGGCGATGAATCTGCTCAACATGGTGTTCAAGGCTATTCCGTTGATTGTCGGTGCCTGCCTGTTGCTCGGCATCGGCTTCGTCATCGCACGCTGGGTCGCTTCGTTGATCCGTGACCTGCTGCCCAGCCTGGGTGCAGACCGTGCAATCAACGAACTGGGCATCCTTCCCGAAGGGCGCACGGCTTCGGGCGTGATTGCAGCCATCGTCACTATCGCAATCATGATCTTCTTTGCCATCGCGGCAACCAACATGCTTGGTTTCCCGCAACTGACCAGCATCCTTGAAACGGTATTGGCGCAGGCTGGCAATGTCGTCTTTGGTGCGGTGTTGATCGCGCTCGGCGTCTTGATCGCCAATATCCTGCGTAACCTGATCGCCGATGCGACCGGGCCGGGGATTGCGTCTAACGTGACCTACTGGATCACAACGGGCCTGTTCGTCTTCATCGGCCTGAAACAGATGCAGATTGGCGGGATGATCGTTGACTACGCCTTTGGCGCGCTCGCCATCGGTGCAGCAGTTGCCTTCGCCCTCGCTTTTGGCCTTGGCGGCCGCGATGCCGCCGCGCGGATGCTGGCAGACCTGCGGGCTCCTGCAGCGCCAGTGGTCAAGAAGCCTGCCGCCTCGCTCGCCGCCAAGACGGTGAAGCGAGCCCCGGCGCGTAAGGCACCGACCAAGAAATAAGCTGCCTTTACCGAAGCAGCCAATTGGGGCGGGGGAAACCTCGCCCCCTTTTATTTGGGCCTTCCAATCATGGGGCGCAGCGCACATATCCAGCCCATGCGCCGCTTTTCCCGCTTCGTTTGTATCGATTGGTCCGGTGCAGTCGGCGAACATCCACCCGGGCTAGCTCTTGCAATGATCGGACAGGAAGGCGCTCCTGAACTGATAGCGCCCAAGAAGCGATGGTCGCGCCAAGCAGTGCTCGAATGGCTGCATGGCTTGGCCGATGCACGCGAAGACATTTTGGTCGGCCTCGACCTGTCGCTCGGTTTTCCCTTTATCGATCGCGGCAGTTTCTTTCCGCAATGGGATGGCAGCCCCGATAGCGCCCGGTCGCTATGGGAATGCATCGACAGATTGTGCGCCGATGACCCGCATCTGGCCGCTACCAGCTTTCTGCGCCATCCCGAGGCGCGCCGCCATTTTCGCCATGCAAAAGGCGATACAGGCGATCTGTTCGAAGGCAGCATCGGCCGCCTGCGCGAAGTCGAGCGCCACCAACGCGTGAGCAAGCAGGCAAACAGCTGGAGCTGCTTCAATCTGGTAGGCGCGGGGCAAGTCGGCAAAAGCTCGCTCACCGGGATGCGGATGATGCACCGGTTGGAAAAACGCATCCCTGTCTGGCCGTTCGATCCGATACCCGATTCTGGCCCGGTGATTATCGAGATCTATACCAGCATGGCAGCGCGCGCTGCTGGCCTTCCTGCCAATACGAGCAAGATCCGCGACCTCGCCACGCTGGAACGCGCGCTCTCCGTTTTTGAGGCAGACACGCCCGCGCAACTCGACCGGGTGGACGACCACGCCACCGACGCCTTGCTGACAGCAGCATGGATGCGCCAAGCAAGCACCGTTCCGGCGCTGTGGGCACCGCAACTGCTGACCCCTGAAATTACGCAAACTGAGGGCTGGACCTTTGGGGTGCTATGACGCTAAAGGGCCAGCCATCGGTGTGCCGGCTTAGCTCAGTTGGTAGAGCACCTGATTTGTAATCAGGGGGCCACGGGTTCGAATCCTGTAGCCGGCACCATGTTCTTCATAATTTTGCAAACCCCGCAGTCTGCCATCGTTCCACCTCGTCGTCGCAGTGGCCAGG